>CALMIT010000150.1 GCA_937864255.1 uncultured Saprospiraceae bacterium | reverse complement strand
TGGCTCAAAAGAAAGATTACGATTCAATTGATGCCGCTCCTGAAGAAAAAGAAAGAGGTATCACCATCAATACCGCTCACGTAGAATATGAAACGGCTAATCGCCACTATGCTCACGTAGACTGCCCCGGTCACGCAGACTACGTTAAGAACATGGTTACGGGTGCTGCCCAAATGGACGGCGCCATTCTCGTGGTAGCTGCTACGGATGGTCCTATGCCTCAAACCCGCGAACACATTCTTTTGGCTCGCCAGGTAGGTGTGCCTAAGATTGTTGTTTTCATGAACAAAGTAGATTTGGTTGATGACCCTGAAATGCTTGAATTGGTAGAAATGGAAGTTCGCGACCTTCTCGACCAATATGAGTTTGGCGGTGATTCTGCTGCTATCATTCAAGGTTCTGCCCTGAAAGCACTCGAAGGAGATGCAGGCGCAAAACAAAAAATCTTTGATTTGATGGCTGCGGTTGACAGCGAAATTCCTGAGCCGGTTCGTTTGGTTGACCAACCATTTTTGATGCCTGTTGAGGACGTGTTTTCTATCACCGGTCGTGGTACTGTAGCAACCGGTCGTATTGAGCGCGGTATCATCAGAGTAGGTGAGTCAGTAGAAATCATCGGTATGATGAGAGACGGCGAGAAACCAATCACTTCTACTATCACAGGTGTGGAAATGTTCCGCAAATTGTTGGATCAGGGTGAAGCAGGCGACAATGCCGGACTTTTGCTCCGTGGTGTTGACAAAGACCAAATCCGCCGTGGTATGGTTATCTGCAAACCAGGCTCTGTAAAACCACACAAACACTTCAAATGTGAAGTGTATGTACTTGGAAAAGATGAAGGTGGTCGTCACACGCCGTTCTTCAACGGCTACCGTCCGCAGTTCTATTTCCGTACTACTGACGTGACTGGCGATTGTGTACTTCCAGCAGGAGTGGAAATGGTAATGCCTGGCGATAATGTTTCTTTGGAAGTAAAGTTGCTTAATACCATCGCAATGGAAAAAGGTCTTCGCTTCGCTATTCGCGAGGGTGGACGTACCGTGGGTGCTGGTCAGGTGACTGAAATCCTTGACTAATTAATTAGCTGATTTTCAGCTTTTTATATTTAAAAGTAGCGAAAATTAAGCATCCTTCGATGGGTGCTTAATTTTTCGCTTAAATGATGGGTAGTATTTTTACCCTCATAGACGGGCATAGCTCAACTGGTAGAGCGACGGTCTCCAAAACCGTAGGCTGCGGGTTCAAGTCCTGCTGCCCGTGCAAAATTCAGAAACACTTTTTGACATAATTCCAATCGTATTTTTAAATATCATGGAAAAAGTAAAACTGTACGTACTTGAAAGTTATAATGAGTTGATAAATAAGGTGACATGGCCATCCATGTCCTCTTTGCAGAGCACGACTATTGTTGTTATCGTTGCTTCGTTGATTTTATCGCTACTCGTTTTTGCAATGGATATTATTTCGAATACCGTTACCACTTTCATTTACGATTTATAAGTATATTTTCCGAAAACCAGCATTTGTAATGTCTGAAGAAAAATCAACATCGGCTTCCGAAGAAAA
>CALMIT010000149.1 GCA_937864255.1 uncultured Saprospiraceae bacterium | reverse complement strand
CCGGCGGCTCGATTATCAATATGAGCTCTGTGGTGGGTGTTTTTGGCAATGCCGGTCAGGCAAACTACGCAGCCTCCAAAGCGGGCATTATCGGCTTTTCAAAATCCATCGCTAAAGAAGTCGGCTCGCGTAATATCCGCTGCAATGTAGTAGCGCCGTGGTTCATCGAGACAGACATGACGCATGTATTGGATGAAAAAACCAAAGAATCATTCCTCGCCGGCATTCCGATGAAGCGGCTGGGGCAGGCGAGAGAAGTGGCGGACGTTTGCGTGTTTTTGGGCAGCGATATGTCTTCTTATATTTCCGGGCAGGTACTCAGCGTATGCGGTGGGCTCAATTGTTAACATTTTGTGCGGCAGGCGACAAGCGATATTTTTTTATAAGTCAAATGTCTCGAAAATGTCAATTTTAAGAATTAAGACTTTACTTTTATTCTCCCATTTCAATTGGTTTTAAAATTGTTCTTCTAAAAGCCGGTTGAATTGACAAACAAAATTTCCATTTTTTTTAAAAATTATTAAAAATCTGTTCGCGTATGAAAAAATTGCTACTTTCCTTAATCACTTTTGCGGCTTTGACCTTAGGTATAAATGAGTTGAATGCTCAGGCAAAACGTTATGTTTTTTTCGAGCATTTTACACAGGCTTCCTGTGGTCCTTGCGCTGCGCAAAATCCCAGTTTTCAAACCGTTTACACGCCCAACAGGCTGAATGGTCACCATGTAGCCATTCACACATCCTGGCCGGGTTATGACCCGATGTATTTGCACAACACAACAGAAAGCGCATCTTCTGTGTCGTATTATACGGTTACAGGCGTGCCGGATATGATTGTTAACGGAAAGAGTGTGGGAAGTCCCACGAGTGTTAATCAGGCTACTTTTGATGCGGCAGGTCAAAGCCCGATCCGTGTCAGAGTTACAGAATCCAATGACGGAAGGGAAGTCAGCGGAAGAGTAACCATTGAAGTATTGGATGACGTACCTGCCGGCAATTATGTGCTTAAGACTGCGGTCGTTGAGCGCGACATCGTTTACACTGCTGCGCCGGGGTCAAACGGAGAAAAAGAATTTCCAAATGTTTTTAGAAGATACCTGGGGAATGGTCTTGGCGGCGAACCCGTGACGCTGACCAAAGGTCAGGATTTCAATTTTGACTATGTTTACAGCATTCACGCTGATTGGAAAACAGACATTTATACTTTGGCCTGGGTCGTAAATACGACTACCAAAGAAGTTTTGAATTCGGGTGAACCCAGAGATGTTTCTATCGAAGCCTTTGCCACTACCGCCAAACTTTTTCAAAAAGCAGAACCGGCAGGCAACCAGTTTAAAACGACCGTTATTAACACCAGCGATCAGGACGTGCAGGTTGAAATAAGCATCAATGCCGATCAACCCGGCGATTGGGCTGCTACTTACAATTTCCTCGGTGCGGATTATTCAGATACACAGGTATTTACAGTAGCGCCGGGTACGCATGAAATTACCACCACAGTGAATGCTGGCTCTGACGCAGGTATCGCCAATTATGTGGTTTCTGTCAAAGTTGCCGGGGATGATTTAGGTCAAAATTCAAGTTTCTCGGTGATTTCAGGTGTGACGGACTTGGTTGTTTTGCGCCCCGATACCCGAGTTGATTTTTTGCCGCCATACACAGCCGGAATGAGTCAGGCGGGCAGCCTTACTTCTGCCAAACTTACCGACAACTATCTTGCCGCAGCTATCACGGACGGCACATTGGACGGCGTTGAACACCTTTATTACAATATCGGCTGGAATTTCCCCGCCTTTAATCTGGCTACCGTTGAAGCGCTCAAAGCATTTATGGACAGAGGCGGCAATGTTTTAATGGCCGGTCAGGATGTAGCTTGGGACGTTTTTGATGTACCCGCAAACGGCGCAAACAGCACTTTCGCTCAGGCTAAAGATTTGCTAAGCAATTACTTCGACATCAAATTTTTCGATGACGGTAATGGCGCCAGAAGTCAGATCGCCGCCGAAACAGGCGACTATGTTTTTGGCAATGTGAGCAGTTCTACCGTTACGCGTCCCTATGGCAGTACAGCTATTTATCCGGACAGAATTGATGTGAATTCTGCTGATGCGGCGGCTATTTTCCATTACAATGTTGCCACTGAAATTGCCGGCGTAAGATCAGACAACGATGCTTTCAAAACAGTTTACATCGGTATCGGTCTTGAGCAATTCGGTTTGGTAGATGTGGCAACCGAAATCGTGCGATTGTCGCATGACTGGTTTCACGGTTTGATCACTTCGACTGAATTTGACAAAGCGCTGGAAGCATTGCAAATGAGCGCTCCAACGCCAAATCCGGCGAATGTTGAGGCGGTTATCAATGTAAAAGGGAACTTTTGGGCCGGCTTGAATTTCCGCATGACAGATATGAACGGCGTTCAGGTTTACAACGAACAATTGACCGGTGGCAACCAAACCATCCGTCTGAATACAGCCAACCTGCCTGCCGGCGTATATTTTTATCATTTGACCGACGGCAAGCAAGCTGG
>CALMIT010000148.1 GCA_937864255.1 uncultured Saprospiraceae bacterium | reverse complement strand
ATGTCCCGGCTGACCGTGCGGCGGATTCATCCCCGGAGCGGTGGTAGCGGGCGTTGCAGAGTTCGTAATATTTACCGGCTGGGTATTACCGGGTTGTGGCGCGGGCGTTTCGGCTGTCGTCGCATTTTTAAAAACAGACTCGGTATTGACAGCGGCCGGAGCGCTGTTCAAAGGAGCGCCTACGGCAATATCACAACGATGTCCCGGTTGACCGTGTGGCGGATTCATTCCCTCCGCAGTAGCAGCGGCGCCTGAAGCATCAGCCGGAGGAGTCATCGGCTCGGTGGTCAGATTTGTCGTACTTTCCGTTGTTTCTGCCGGAGTCTGTTCGGTAGATTCGTTTTTGCAACCTATCATCGAAATCCCGAAAACCAAAGCGAAAAAACCAAATTTGAATTTCATTTTATTAAATTAAAGTGGGGAAAATGTAAATATAGAAAGAATAATGCCAAACGAATGAAGATTAATCTTACTTGTTTAAACAATTAAAGTTTCAGGCGTCCGGATGGTTTTGGAAGGCAACGATTTTTGGTCTGTAAAGGTCTTTTAAAATGTGTATCACACAATTTTTGTGCGTCTGCAACGAGGCAAATTTAAAACTTCGTTAAAGACTCTGCGGTTTTAATCGCGGTCAAGAAATTAGCTGTTAAAAGAAAAAAAAGACCGAACTTCACGGCGCATTTGGAAATAGGAAAATAAGTCATTTTTTAGTGCTAGAGCAAAATAACATACCTGAGATTCTGGAGCCGGAACGTTTTCCTCGTCCCCTCCGATTTATCGTTCGGTGGCTCGCCCGGATTTTTATTTTCTCCATTGCCATTTTTCTTTTGGCTTTTTTACTCTTGCAAATACCTTCAGTTCAAAATTGGACAGCGCAAAAAGTCACCCATTTTCTTTCCAAAGAATTAAATACGAAAGTAAGTCTGGATCATATCAGCCTCGAATTTTTTGACAAAGTCGTTTTGGAAGGCGTATATATCGAGGATTTTGACGGCGATACGCTGCTTTATTCGAAACGCATACGCGCCAATCTGAATACCGGACCAATTTCCTGGTTCAATCGCCACCTGGCTTTTGAAGACATCGCACTTTCGGGTACTTTTCTGAATATCAAAAAAAAGGACGGAGCTACTGATTCTAATCTCAATGCTTTTCTCAATCAATTCAAAAAAAAGGATCCTAATAAAAAAAATCCTTTCTTTTTTAACATCGAACAGCTCCTGCTGAAAAATATCAAGGTGCTGAATATCAACGAAGTAGCGGGCGAAACACAATCATATATTGTGGAATCTGGAACCATAGACGTAGAAATCATCAACCTGCCCGCAAAAAAATATTTTATAAAAAGCGTAAAACTCAAGAAGCCGGCTTTTACAATAGAAAAATACCAACCGGGAAATCAGCCTCCGCCCCGGGAAGATCAAATTGCCGATGCAGATTCTACTTCGACAAATGTTGATACTGCTGTTTTTCAGTTGAAAATCAGGGCTTTACAATTGACCGAAGGTAGTTTTGTGATGGATAATTTCAGGCACTCGGCGGCAAAAATGCTGCCCGACTCTATTTTTGATCCGCAACACCTGAAATTCAAGGATATCAATATGAACCATGAAAA
>CALMIT010000147.1 GCA_937864255.1 uncultured Saprospiraceae bacterium | reverse complement strand
TGATATTGCCGTCCGATTTTTTTCACCCGCTTTTAAACGATTCAAAACAACTGAATGAAAAACAGCGGGAAATCTTGCGCCCCGTAATCGAAAGTGCGGCGCTTGCCTGGTCGGTGGCTTTTGTGCCGCCGGCAGAAATAGACGAAATCAACATTCTCAATGCTTCTTTCCTGGCCATGCACCGCGCTTTGGACGGACTTGCTTTGCGACCGACTTCGCTGCTGATAGACGGCAATCGTTTTAAAAAATACCGCGACCTGCCGCACCACTGCATCATCAAAGGCGATGGCAAAATGGCTTCGATAGCGGCGGCGTCTATTCTTGCAAAAACGCACCGCGACAAATACATGGAAGACTTGTCCGGGAAATTTCCAGCGTATTTGTGGGCGAACAATAAGGGCTACCCGACCCGGGCGCACCGCCTGGCTATTCTGGATTTTGGCGAAACGCCACACCACCGCCGGTCGTTTCGTTTGCTGCCCGATTCCGTTCAGGGCAATTTGTTTGATTGAATTGCCGGTAAACTTTCTTCCGCTTTAAAGGTCTCAAACACCTAAAATCCCCTGCTTAATTTATTTACATTTGCGGCTGTAAAAAAACCGCCCCGGGGCATGTTGAAATCTATTTTTTCAAAAAAACAAAATACGACAGAGGGGACGCAGGAAGACGAAATGTCGTTTCTGGATCACCTCGAACAACTTCGCTGGCATATCATCCGCGCCGTGAGTTGGGTGACGGTTTTTGCCGTGGTCGCCTTTTTGGCGAAAGATTTTATTTTCAGACACATCATCTTTGCGCCCCGGTATGCCGATTTTTTTTCTTACCATGTGATGTGCTCTTTTGCGGAATTGCTCAATATGAAAGAAGTACTCTGCCTGACGCCGCCGGATTTTCAGGTGCAGGGCGTGGGCTTCGGAGAGTTGTTTGTCACCCATTTGAAAGTTGCTTTTTTCCTGGGTTTGATAGCTGCTTTCCCGATGGTACTTTTTGAAATCTGGAAATTTATCAGGCCGGGTTTGTACGAAAAAGAGCAAAAAGCGGCGCGTGGTTTTGTGTTTATTTGCTCAATATTATTTGCGCTGGGTGTGTTGTTCGGTTACTATGTCATTTCGCCTTTTGCCATCACCTTTTTGGCGGGCTACGAGATACAAGGCGCAGTGGCGGCGCCTACGCTGGAGTCGTACGTCAATTATATGGTGATGTTTACCATGCCGGTGGGTTTGGTTTTTGAGTTGCCGGTTTTGGTTTATTTCTTTTCGAAAATCGGACTGGTCACGCCGGATTTTATGCGCACATACAGGCGTCATGCGATTGTTTTGATTTTGCTCGTGGCAGCCATCATCACGCCGCCCGATGTCGTCACGCAGTTTATGGTCGGTATTCCTTTGTATGTGTTGTACGAAATCAGTATCATCGTATCCGCCCGGGTGGTCAGCCGGCTGGAAAAGGATGAAAAACTACTGAATTGAACATTATAGAATTTTGCCTCGACAAATATCATAGCCATGCACCACGTATCGTCCAATTTTACCTTGTTTTTTAAATTATTTGTGCCCACCTTCTGGCTGGTGTTTTTTGGCGCATTTACGGTGGCTGTGTGGTTGATGGGCTACGAATATTACGGGCGCATTCCGGGCGATTATATGCGCTGGGGCGCAACGATTTTTTTTCTTTCTGGCGTTTTGTTTTTGTGGTTTACGGTACTGCAATTGAAAAGGGTGGAAATGGACGGAGACCAGGTGTACGTGACCAATTATTTCAAACATTACCGCTATGCCCTGGACAATGTCGAGCGCATTTCGGAGAGTGATCTTTTATTTTTCAAACTCATCACGATTCATTTTAAAAAGGCGGGCTATTTTGGAAAAAAAGTCCGTTTTCTTGCCAGCCGCTCCCGCTTTCAGCAGTTTTTCAGCAGCCAGCCCGAACTGACCCGCCAATTGCTGGAAAAAGAAAAATCGAAGAATTAACCTGCAACTTCCTGTTCCAGTGCTTCCCAATATTCCACCGCGCGCCGCGTGTGAGGGATGCAAATAGAACCGCCCACCAGATTGGCAATGGCGAACACTTCAAAAACTTCCTCGCGCGTGACGCCCAACTCAAAGCATGTGCCGAGGTGATAGCGGATGCAATCGTCGCAGCGCAGCACCATCGAAGCGATGAGTCCGAGCAATTCTTTGGTTTTGACCGGCAGCGCGCCCCCCTGGTAGGCGTTGGAATCGAGGTTGAAAAAACGTTTGAGTACCTTGTTGTCCTGTGAGAGGATTTTTTCGTTCATTTTCGCCCGATAGGCGTTAAATTCTTTTACCTGCGACATGATTTTTTTGCGGTGAAGATAGGAGAAAGGCGAAACACATTTTCATCCGAAACCATTATAAAAAACGACGAGGGTTTTGCACGGTGCAAAGCCCTCGTCGCGACGATTAAGAAGGAACAGGAGGCAAAATGCCTCTTTTTTTAAAAAGTAAGCTTGAAATTGTATTGATATACGGCAATCAAAAGAATGCAAAAGAGTAAAATCGTGATGATTGCCCACATAAAACAATAACCTTTTTTACCGGCGTTCTCAATGTGATCTGACATGTCTAAAGCAAATTTTGACAATTTTGAAACTGCGCAAAACTAATCCAAAAATCCAAATTACCAAAAGAAAGAACTTTTCAATAAAGGGGTGATTTTACACAGTCTGCCGGCTTAATCCTGCTTCGTTTTTTCCTTCTCGTCAAGTTGAAATTTTAAAGGCAATTTGAATTCAACATTTACGGCTTTGCCGTTCACTTTGCCGGGAATCCAACGCGGCATCAGGTTGATCAGTCGGGTGACTTCCGCGTCGCAGGAAGGGTCGAGACTTTTGACGATGGAAACTTTTTTGACCGCGCCGGTCTCGTCTATCAGAAAAGAGGCAACCACCATACCTTCGATACCTTTATCCGAGGCTTCTTTCGGGTATTTCATATTTTGACCAATAAATTCTGCCAGTTTCATTTGTGCGCATTGATTGCGCTCTTCGGCGTTGCTGATATGCTCACAACCCGGGAAACGCGGCAGTTCTTCCGGCGAAATATAGGCTTTCAAAGTTTCCGTTTTTTGCTTGCCGGTCTTTTCGTCCAGCGTCACTACGCTTTCTTCCTTGTACTTGTATCCGCCCTCGTCTTTCGCCTCGCCGGCTTTGAGTTGGGCAGGATTTTCAGGGTGCAATTGTGATAATTCCGTTTTGTTGCAGGCAATGTACGTGATGGCCAAAAGCAATAGCACAGGCACATATTTGAATGCCGCCAATTTGGGTGATTTCTTCTTTGTCATCATCTGAATACGTTTTTTTAATTGTGAATGAAAAAAATGGTTGACGAAGGGCAAGCCGGACGGGTGGTATTGCAAACCCGGTCCAAACTGTGCCTGATGTATCAACAAATGGCCATATTGTTGCTTATCTGTGGCTGCCAGTGCGGCAGCGTCGGCGAGGTATTCGTGGACGTCGCGCAGCGCGCTTTTGAAAGCATACACGAGTGGATTCCACCAAAAAATCGCCATGATTATTTCCATAAAAAGTACGTCGAGGCTGTGTCGTTGGCGGATGTGCGCCAGTTCGTGTTTGAAAATTTGCCTCGCCTCTGCGTTTTCCAAATCAAAAGATTTGCTCCAAAACAGGTAGTTGAGAAAGGAAAAAGGAGAATGCACTTCTTCCGTTTTTACCAGGATTATGCTGTCCCGGTGAATCTTTTCGCCTTTTGTCGCCAGCCGGTGGATTCTAAAAAGTCCGACGGCGATGCGCCCCAAATAAAAAGTAAGTCCGGACAGATAGATGATTTTTAAAATAAGCCCTCCGTTCGGAAACATCGGGCCGGTATTAATTTCAAAAACATGATCTACAGAATTTAAGCCGACTGTCACCGCGGGCAGCCAAACGGCAAACGCCGATGCTTCCGCGCCGAGGGGGAATTTTAAAAGTGGCAATAAAAGTCCCAGCGACACACCGGCGAGCAAAGCCCGACGATTGGAGCGCAGAAACGTTTCTTTGCTCATCAAAAAATGGTACGGCAGGTAAAATACCAGCCAATAAATACTCACTTCCAGAAAATAGCTGAGCATATTCTTGGATTAAAAAATTCAAAAAAATCATCACATCACCACATTAGCACATCAATTAATCTTCGTCTTTCAATTTTTCCAGCATTTCAGTCAGGTCTTTGAGCGAGAGGTCGTTTTCCTGCACCATAAAAGATACGAGGCGCTTGACCGAGCCGTCGAAATAGTTTTGTACAAAATCCTTCAAAGTGCCCCGGCTGTATTCGTCTTTGCTCACCAGCGGAAAATATTCGTGCGTACGGCCGTAGGCTTTGTGATCCAAGAAGCCTTTCTCCTCAATAATGCGTACAATGGAAGAAATCGTGCTGTGCGGCGGACGGCTAAGCCCGAGTTGCTGCTCCATATAGTCCAGCATCTGGCTCACCGTACAGCGCTCCAACGCCCAGA
The DNA here is from genome assembly GCA_937864255.1 of uncultured Saprospiraceae bacterium. GTDB lineage: Bacteria > Bacteroidota > Bacteroidia > Chitinophagales > Saprospiraceae > JAGQWW01. The sequence goes on along the minus strand of CALMIT010000147.1, from coordinate 1,277 downwards.
GTACCTGCATCACATCTTCTTCTGCTTTGGTCAGTTTTTGCATGTGTTACAATTTTGCGATAAAGGTATAACGTATTTTTTAGTTATACAACTATTTTTTTAGCTAAATAGCTAATCTTTTAGCCAAACCTTTCAAACTATCTCCTCCGCACCATTTTCACAAAGTGTTTTCAATTTCGTTTTTTCAATATCAGCCTATTGTTTAACTTCGCCACCCTTTAAAAAAAAATTAAAATTGCAAATAGGATGAATCTTGATAATTATGTGGCCGTAAGCGGAATGTCGGGTGTGTATAAAGTGGTGGCAAACCGCAGCAACGGCTTGGTGATAGAAGATCTGGATACAGGTAAAGTGAAGTTCGCGCCTTCGCGCCAGCACCAGTTCACGCCCCTGGCATCGATCGGTATTTTTACGAATGGCGAAAACGAAACCGCAAACCTTTCGGAAGTATTTACCAGCATGTTGTCCAACCTCGAAAAAACGCCGCTTGTTGACCAAAATGCTTCAAAGGACGAATTGATGAATTATTTGGCAGCGGTTTTGCCTGATTATGACCGCGATCGTGTGTATCCCGGCGATGTGAAAAAATTAGTGAAGTGGTTTGTTTTTCTGAACGAGCGCGGTGCTTTGGCAGACACCGAAACAACAACTGAAACTTCCGGTGAAGCGGATGATGAAACTTAAAACACAACAAATAAACACGAAACCTCTATGCAAGAAACCATAAACCTTCCAAAACAAAGACGTTTGGAGTTTTTGCCTGATGACTTTAAAATAACGACCTGGGCAAAACTCAAGCCGTATTATGATGAATTGCTCAAGCGCCCTGTCCTCTCTGCCGAAGATCTCGAAAAATGGCTCAGAGACCGCAGCGAACTGGAAGCTGTGATAAGTGAAGAATTTGGCTGGCGTTACATCCGCTTGTCGCAAAATAGCGAAGACACCAATGCCACCGAAATGTACCAATACGCCGTACAGGAATTGATGCCGCGTATCACGGTAGTGGAAGATCAGCTTAACCGGCTTTTGGTCAACTCGTCTTTCGCAGACCAGCTTCCGGAAGAAAAATACTTCATCCATGTGAGGGGCGTAAAAAATGAAGTGGAACTTTTCAGGGAAGAAAATATTCCGCTTTATACGGAAGATCAACTCAAATCAAAAGATTACGGCGCTATCCTTTCACAGATGACCATAGAAATGGAGGGCAAACAACTGACCCTTCAACAAGCCTCCATTTTGCTCGAAGAAACCGACCGCACATTGCGCGAAAGCGTATA
>CALMIT010000146.1 GCA_937864255.1 uncultured Saprospiraceae bacterium | reverse complement strand
AAAAATATGCGCAAGAAAACGAAAAAGAATTAAAGCCCCTTTTGCTTTAAAAATTGTAAGATGAGCTGAGTCGCGCCGCCGTTTTGCTCAATGTAATAGGCAGCTTTTGCAGCGGCAATTTTTAAGTTTTCCTTTTCGGCAAGTTTGAAAAAAACCTGCTCCAGTTCCGCGCGGTTTTTTACCGCAAAACCGCCGCCGCTCCCCGCCAGATACTTTGCTTCTTCAAATTTTTGATACTTCGGACCAAAAATCACCGGCAGCCCGAAGGCTATCGGCTCCAGCGTATTGTGTATGCCCGCCCCAAAACCGCCGCCGATGTAGGCGAGGCTGCCAAACTGGTACAGCGAAGAAAGATTGCCCACATTGTCCACGAGCAGCACCGCGGCTTCATTTTGCATTTTTTCCAGTTCCGAAAATCTTACCAGCGGCTTTTTGATTTTGGCGGCGATGTCGCTCAGATGTGCGCTTTCAATGTCGGGGGGGGCGATGATGACTTTCCAGTCCGCGCCGAGTTTTTCGTTGATAAAAGGCAGTAAAATAGCTTCGTCGGGCGGCCAGGTGCTGCCGCAGACAAACACTTTTTTACCTGCGCAAAACCGGGCGACCTCCTGCAGGTTTTTGGGCGTTTTTGCTTCCGCCGCCACGCGGTCCACCCGCGTATCGCCCGCGACGGTCACATTTTTAAAACCGGCGCTTTCCAGCAGTTTTGCCGATTGCCGGTCTTGCACAAAAATGTGCGTAAAAGCGCCGAGCATTTTCCTGAAAAAACCGCCGTACCATTCAAAAAATGCTTGCCGTTCGCGAAAAACGGCGCTGACGAGATACGCGGGAATGTTTCGATTTTTCAGCCCGCTCAGGTAATAATGCCAAAATTCGTACTTGACAAAAATGGCCAGCGCAGGATTTACTTTTTCCAAAAAGGCGCGCGCATTGCGCGGACTGTCGAAAGGCAGGTAAAAAATCCGGTCGGCAAAAGCGTAATTTTTGCGCACCTCGTAGCCCGAAGGCGAAAAAAAAGTGAGCAGGATTTTGTAGTCCGGCAGTTCTTTTTTTATCGCTTCGATGAGCGGCCGCCCCTGCTCAAACTCGCCCAAAGAAGCGCAGTGCACCCAAATCCAGCGCCCGCCGCTAAAGTCTGATTTTTCAAAAGCCGCTTTTTGCGCCGCCCTGCCGCTTATCGCCAGCCGCGCTTTCGGATTCCAAAAAGCCGCCAGCCGGATGAGACCATAATATATTTGTGTGATGAGAAAATACATGGGGCAAAGGTAAGGAGCGTCGCGAAAGTGGAGTTCGGTTTTTGGATTTGGCAAATCAATAAAGAATCTCCTCCCCCTTGTCTGACAAATAAAAAGGAAATACCCAGCCGAGGCGCAGCCCGTAGCTCCAGTCAAAATGCGTGTCGGTATCGGCGCTGCGGATGTCAAAATTGTAATCGCGGCGGCTTTGCGTGAAAGCCTGCGTGAACTCAAAACCGGCGTAAAAATTTATGCGGCGGTTGAGGCTGAAATGCTGGTAGCCGATGAATTGATTGAGCGCCAGCCCGTTGCTGAGTCGGTCGTAACCTTTTTTATAATCGCCGCTGATGGCGGAAACGGAGACGTTGACTTCCTCCTGAAGCCGGATTTGGTGCTGCAAAACGCCCGCGCCGACGGTGAGCCGGATGCCGGTTTTCGGATTAAAATCGCTCAGCCTGAAAAGTTTTCCGAAGTGTCCGCCCACATAAAATCCGCGCTCCCTGAGTTGGATGTCGGCTACCGAGCGGTCGTTGGAAATCAAGAAACCTTCCGGCCCGCGGATGCCCGCCAGCACGTCCTCTTTCACTTTTTGTCCAAAAAGGAAATAGCCCTCAAGTCCCAGGATGAAAT
>CALMIT010000145.1 GCA_937864255.1 uncultured Saprospiraceae bacterium | reverse complement strand
GGGCGCCTTGCGCCCGTTGCATGTAGCTCAGCGGTTTTTCAGGCATCCCGAATTATTTGAAAGATGATCAAAATCAGCTGTTTTATTGATTTTGATTACAGCCCAAATCAGTTCTGAAATTCACTTTTGCAACAGAATAAAAGGTTGGAAAGTTGGTTTTCAAACTGCTCCTTTCACAATGTTGGGAGCAGTTTTCTTTTGACAATTTTGGCAAAACCGGCGAATGCTTTTTGCGCGAATGGTTTTCCTATTTGCCCCGCCTTATTTTTGCGCAAAGCGCCTTGCAATGATCAAATTTGAGAAAATCCCTCCACCCCACATATTGCGTGAATTTGTCAGAGGTTACTGGCTGATGGAATCGCAGACGGCACAGGTGCTGGATTTGATCCCAGACGGTTATCCCGAAATTTTTTTTGTTCTGGGTACAAAAATCACGGCCAAAAATGCGGGGAGGACAACCGCTTTTACCATACCCGGATCGGGTGTGATAGGACAGTTGGACGGCATTTTTTCAATGTATGTACATCCCGGCGCGCGTATTTTGAGCGTAAAAATTTACCCCTGGGCTTACTCCATTTTGTTTGATTCGCCCGCACACCTTTGGCTCAACCAGGTGGTCAGTTTTGAAGAAATAAGTAATTTCAGGGAATTTCGCCGCCTCGCCGAAAGAGTTGGTTCTGCTGAAAATATACCGCTTGCGCTCTGCCTGCTCAATGAATTTTTAATAAAGAAAATCAGGTATTCCGAAAACAGGAATCCTTTTCTGCAATTTGCCGTGCGCCAGATATTTGAATCGCGGGGTACGGTGAGCATTGAGCGCTTAACTGCTAATATTCATGCAAGCCGCCGGTACGTGGAAAAACTTTTCAAAATGCAATTGGGTATGTCGCCAAAAAAATTTTCCAGGCAGATACGAATCAAAAAGGCGAGTATGTATTTGCAGGACAGAGGTTTTTCAGGCTCGCTGAAAAACATAATGAACGACCTGAATTACTACGATCAAAGTCATTTTTTGAAAGATTTCAAATCGGTGGTCGGACTCACGCCATCGCATTATCTCGCCCTCCAACAGGAGTTTCCGCTGGCGCAAATCGAAGATTACCTCGGTCAGTGGGATTATTCGTAAGCCGAAAATCGCTCCTTTTTTCTCTCTTTAATCTGCCGCTCGTCACAGTTTTCACCGGAATGGACTAAAAAATGAATTAGTGCCGGATGAGCAGTCCAGGCCGTGCATCCTTCGTCTCAATATTCGTTTTTTTACAATTGTCAAACACAGGCAGCGAATAAATTTAGCCTTTCAACAAGCGGAATTTTTCTGCCCGAAATATTTTTATTTTCCATTAAAATCAGACAAAAATGATTTTTCAAAAAATTACCCGAACAATTTTTTTAAGCCTCGCTTTTTGCATTTTGTTATTTGGAAGCGTCGCAAAATTGCAAGCCTCAAATGATTTTAAAACAACAGAAACCATCACCATATCGGGAAAAATTACCGACGATAAAGGTGAGCCGCTCATCGGCGCTACGCTGGTGTTGCAGGATTTTACTTCCAAACAGATGGTCAAAGGAGAGGTGAGCGACGAAAACGGAAATTTTATTTTCGAAAACATACTGGCGGGCAAATACGAACTTGCCATTCAGTACATCGGTTTTGCAGCGACGACCAAAGAACTGCCCGAAATAAAGTCCGGCGAACATTATGAAATGGAAACGATAATCATGACTTCCGAAGGAACGACCCTGGACGAGGTGACCGTTCGTTCGAAAATTCCTTTTATTGAAAAAAAACTCGACCGGCTGATTGTGAATGTGGAGAGCGGCATCATCGCGGCCGGCAGCAGCGCTTTTGACGTGTTGCAACGCTCGCCCGGTATCGTGGTCAACCAAAACGACGCTATCAGCCTTCGCGGCAAACAGGGCGTCATCATCATGATAGACGGAAAACCCAGCCCGCTTTCGGGAGCTGACCTGGCAAATATGCTGCGCGGACTGCCTTCCAATGCCATCGAACGCGTGGAAATTATTACCAATCCTTCGGCCCGCTATGACGCTGCCGGCAATGCCGGAATCATTGATATCAGGATGAAAAAAGATCAGCGACTCGGCACAAACGGCTCGCTGACGCTCGGCATCGGGCATGGAAAATACATCAAGCACAACGAGGGCATCAGCATCAATCACAGAAATAAAAAGTGGAATTTCTTCGGCAATTACAATTACAGTCTGCGTGAAGCCTTTAACCACTTGGTGCTGTATCGCCAGTTTTTTGAAAATGACGTTTTTACAGGCGCTTACGATCAGGATAATTACCTGTTTTTTGATTTCAACACGCACGTGGCGCGCGGTGGATTTGATTTTTCGCCATCTCAAAAAACGATTATCGGCTTTGTTGCCAGCGGCGTACACAATCGCTTTAATCCGAACGGCGAAAATGTCTCTTCCGTGCAGGACAGCCAGGCAGAAAAAATATCTTCTTTTTCCACGAGCAACGACAGCCACGACAAGTGGAATAATTATTCTTTTAACCTGAATCTCAAACAGGTTTTGGACGACAAAGGCAAAGAACTGACCGCCGATTTTGATTATGCAAAATTTTGGAATCAGACTTACCAGACTTTTACCACCCGGTATTTTGATCTGGAAGGCGAGCCGAGTTTGCCCACTTACATTTTGTACGGCGACCTGAGCGGTGATTTGGAACTCAAATCCGGCAAAATAGACTATAGTCACCCGCTGAACGGCAATGCAAAATTTGAAGCAGGTCTGAAATCAAGTATCGTCGTTGCTGACAACGACATCCAGTTTTTTGACAAAAGCAACACCACGCCCGTGTATGATTCTACCAAAAGCAACCATTTTATTTATGAAGAAAATCTGAATGCGGCGTATGTGAATTTTTCAAAGGAATTTGAAAAAATAAGCATCCAACTCGGTTTCCGGGCTGAGCAGACTAACGCAAAAGGAAATCAACTGGTAACTGGTGAAAAATTTGATACCAGCTATGTGAATCTTTTTCCCAGCGCCTTTTTGAATTATAAACAAAATGAAAAAAATGACTGGGGAGTTTCCATGAGTCGCCGCCTGGATCGGCCCACTTACAGGCAGTTGAACCCCTTTAAATTTTTCCTGGACCCCAGCACTTTCAGCCAAGGAAACCCTTTTTTGACGCCACAATACACCTGGTCGTTTGAGTTGTCACACACTTTCAAACAAAAATTCACGACAGCGCTGAATTACAGCCTGACAACCAACAACATCACGCAGGTGATCAAACCGGACAATGAGCAGGAAAAAGTGACGATACAGACCGATGACAATATCAGCGATTTCATTTATTACGGGCTTTCATTTTCGGCTACGCTGGATCCGGTCAAATGGTGGACCAGCGTCAATAACGTAAACGGCTTTTATTCAAGATTCAAAGGCAATGTGGCCAATACGCAGTTGGACGACGGCACATTTAATTACAACTTTAGCAGCAATAATACTTTCACGCTGAAAGATAATTGGGCGGCAGAGTTGAATTTTTTCTATCAAAGCAGCCAGTTGTACGCCTACATGGATCTCGATCCGCAATGGCAGTTGTCGGCGGGGATTTAAAAATCTTTCTTGAACAGGCGGGGGGCTTTTAGGGTCAAAGTGAGCGATATTTTTTGGACCATAAATACTTCCGCCGATGTGACTTTTACAGACTACAAAGAGCGCTTTGATGTGGAACGGGAAACGCGCGTGGCAAATCTCGCATTCACTTATCGTTTTGGCAAAAATACCGTGACTCCGAACAGACGCAGGCAGGGTGGAGCAGAAGAGGAAAAACGCAGGGCAGGCAACAGCTAAATTTTTTTTAAAACATAACCATTATGAAAAAAAAGCAATTTCTACGGACCCTTTTTTTGATTCAGATGACAGCAGGCTTGTCTTTCGGAGCGGCCGCGCAATTGTACACGGATGCCAGCGCCAATTTGCCCGACAATGGAGCAAAAGGACAAAGTATGGATTTGAAAGCGGGTGATGTGGACAGCGACGGCGATTTGGACATTATTCTTGCCAATGAATTTCAGCCGAATACGATTTTGCTGAACAACGGCACGGGGCAATTTACCAACGGCACGGCCGGAAAGCTGCCCCAGATCGTTCACGATAGCGAGGACATCGTTTTCGAAGATGTAAATGGCGACGGCAAACCCGACCTGCTCTTTTGCAGCGAAGACGACGTCAATCTCGGCAAAACGAACGTGCACGAATTTTACCTGGGAGACGGCGAGGGCAGGTTTACGACGGCTGCTTTTCAATTACCGGATTCAGAGGCAAATGCCATCATTTCCGGCGACATTGACGGCGATGGCGATCCCGATATTTTACTCGGCAACAATGGTATAAATACGGTACTGATAAATCCCGGCGACGGAAATTTTCTGATTGAAAACAACAGGTTGCCCGCTATCAGCCGGACGACGCAGGATTTGGCTTTGGGCGATGTGGACGGCGACGGCGATCCTGACCTGATCGAAGGAAATGAAAATGGGAACCTGCTGCACATCAATGATGGACGGGGATTTTTTCAGAATGAGACTACGACGAGGCTGCCGCAGGGTCTGAATATTGAAACCCGAAAAGTCAGTCTGGGCGACGCGGATGGCGACGGCGATTTGGATATTTTTCTTTCCAACGTACAATTCATTCAGGGAAAAAATATGCAAAACCGGCTTTTTATCAACGCCGGCGCCGGCCACTTTTCGGACGAAACAGCACAAAGACTGCCAGTTGACAACGACCATACGATTGACGCCATTTTTGAAGACGTAGATTTGGACGGCGATTTGGATATCGTTCTGGCGAATGTCTTTGGTGGCTCCGTCAAAATTTATGAAAATGACGGCGCAGGCAAATTCAGAGACCGGACGATGCAGATTTTGGGCAGGTTGTATTTCATAGATGCGCTCGGCGTAATTGCTGTTGATCTAAATGGCGACGGGTATCGCGACATTTATTTTTGCGATCGAAAATCGCCCCAGACCAATAACAAAGATTTATTGTTGCTGCGCAGCCCAGTTTCTGATGTGCATGAATTGGTCGCAGATTCGAGAGATTTTATCATTTATCCGAATCCTGTCCGCGACGAATTTTACATAAAAACCGGCGGCGAAAACAGACCGGATACTTTGGTATTGGAAGGAACAGACGGACGAACCTGGAAACTGACTGAGGCCGCGCCTGTCGCGGAGGGTGTTTACAGGCTGACTATAAAAAATCTGAAACTCGCCAACGGGCATTATTTTTTAAACCTGAACGGCAAACGCAAGGCGCTCGTCGTCATGCAACCCTGAAGTCAAAATAGTGACTAATAAATAAAAGTGGAAGTTTTTAAATTGTTTATTGCCTCTCCGATTTTTTCGGAGAGGTTTTTTTTTATTGCGTTTTTAGCTCCGCGGCATAACAAACTTCCTTGCCGACCGAGATGAAAAAGTTATTTTCAAAAAAAGTGAGGAAGAAGAAAGCATTGTTGTTATCCGGAAAATTTTCATTGCCCAAAATCGGCGTCGCATTCAGCAAATCATCCGAAGCCAGGTAATAACTCCAGCCCGGAAATTCGTGGCTGACTACTTTTCCGCCGCCGGTTTCTACCACTTTCAGTTCCGAAGGTCGCGGATTTCTGGCGAAGGTCAGCCCGGAATTTTCAGACACAAAAAAGTCGGCATTTTCAAAACCTGTCGCGTAAATTTTTCTTCCGAAAATGAAAAAATCTTTCACCCAGCCCGCCGACATTTTGCTGGTTTGTCCGTCGGGAGTGATTCGAAAGCCGCCCTGTTTGGAAGCGACATAAAAATTACCGTCCAAAAAACGAAGAGTTCCGACGTTGTTGAAAGTCAACTTCATGTCTTCCACGTCCACTTTTCGAGCGATTTTGACGGATTCGAAATGAAAAGTTTGCGCATCAAGCTGCAATTCGAAAATAAAAAACGAATAATGAAAACGGGAGAGATTGCGTGCGGCCAGGATGAATTTGGTGCCATCGGGATTGAACGCGCCGATTTGACTGCCCTGAAAATCAATTTCCAGTGTTTCGCCGGACGACGCAGTCAAATCGTCGGTAGTAAATTCTACGACTTCAGCGCCCGATTTTGTGAGATGAAATTCCAGCTTCTGCTTGCCCTGATTGGT
>CALMIT010000144.1 GCA_937864255.1 uncultured Saprospiraceae bacterium | reverse complement strand
GTATGACGCGTCGCAGGCTTCAAAAACAGCGCGCATAAGTTTCACCATGCCGTTAAGATTGTAGTGGCTTTCGATAAATTGCCTGCATGCGCTGACGGATAAAATTTTTGTCGCTTCCTTTCCAGCCGATTTTAGAGTGATGGTGAGTTTGTCGCCCTCCGTTGCGATGTTGAAAGGATCGAGGTTCGGGTTTTTTGCTTTTTGGTTGGCTTCATATAATTTCGACAATTGCGAAACGGAGCGCCCGCCCGGGTCTATTCGCCCGTCAGGGTTGGCAATTCCTAATTTTTCTTTTTGAAATGTGCTGATCGCTTCGATGGTTTTCGGGATTGCATTTTCGTTGATTTTAAAGTTGCCCTCCGTGATGTCGAAAAGATCACGCGCATTGAAAACCGGATTATTTTGAATACTTTCTTCCAGTTCATCCAACGGATTCAGCAATGCCGGACGGAGGCATTCATTGACAAAATCTTTTTTTGAAAGAAATTTTAATTCAAAAAGTGCGCACTGCACAAGCCGCAGATCTTTGACAAAATTGACACCTTTTTTTCCGACGCTTTGATTAATTGCAATCATGTGGGAGGGTTTTTGCAGGTGACAAATTATGTCGAAAATTTGGATAAAACAATTGATGCCCCGGCGTCTGAAAATAAAAAAGCTGCGGAGTTGTGTTTTCGACTCCGCAGCTTTTTTCGGCGCGTTTTTTAGGCTACTGTGTTCAGTGCAGGGTAGTTGCGTCGTATGAGTTCGAAAGAACCAAAAAGCACGGCGACATAAAATACATCGCCCGCCAGGGTGTTCCAGAAAAAAGGAATCGCCGCCACATAACAGGCGCCAAGCCCGGCCAGCGTTTTCGGGTATGCGTTGTACTCGAGCCAGCTACCAAAATTTGAAACAACAAAGAAAATTAAGGAAGCTGTCAGGGTAGCGCCCAGCAGACGCCCGGCGCTCAGTTTTTTCAAAACAGTGAATCCAAACAGCGTAATAAAAATCATCGAAACGAAAACCAGAGGATTGCTGAACCATTTGAAGCCGTCGTAGTATTGGCTGTAAATAAGATTGTCGAGTAGTAAATTGCTGATCCAAAGCGCTGCAACAGGCACTAAAATAGCCAGAGATTTTCTTGAAAACCAGGCTGCTCCGAAAAGTGCCATACCGCCTATGGGCGTAAAATTGTGCGGGTGGGGCAACATTCTGCTCAGGGCAGCCAGCAAAATCATTCCCATCAAAACACCCGTTTGCAGTTTAATTTTTTTTGAATTCATCAGAATAAAAGTTTATAAAATGGTTTTTGACTGCGGCAAAAATAAGACTTTGCACCCGAGATATTCAAATCGAATTTTTTAAGCCCGGATTTTTGGTGGAAGGAATGTGGATAAAAATTTCATACCGGCAAATGTCCATGTCTTATTTTTGCGACACTTTTAGAAAAGCCTATCCTTTCAAAAAATGACACTTTCCAAATCTTACGAAATCCGACCCGCCCAAATCGAAGATTTGCCTCTGATCATGGAAACATTCATCGCATGCACTTCCGAAATGCGAAAATTCGGAATCATGCAGTGGGATTATCAATACCCCGCACCTCAGACGGTTTTCAAGGATATACAAAAAGGAAATGTTTTTGTGGTGATGAGAGCCGGCAGGTGTGTCGCCACCGTGACGCTGGACGAACAACAGGACGAGCAATACAAAAAAATAAACTGGCATCACAAAGATGCCCGCCCGCTGATTATACACCGCATGGCGGTGCATCCGCTCGCGCAGGGCGAAGGTCTGGGCAAATGGCTCTGCGAATTTGCGGTGGATTATGCACGGCTCAACGGTTATGAAAACATCCGGCTCGACGCATATAGCGGCAATCCTGCATCCAATAAGCTGTACCAGTCAATGGGTTTTGAAAAAGCAGAGGGGCTGTGCTATTTTCACGGCAACAACATCGCTTTTTACTGCTATGAAAAGCACCTTGCCTGAATTTACGCCACAGTACTTTTTATCACTTTGACTAGTTTATCCA
>CALMIT010000143.1 GCA_937864255.1 uncultured Saprospiraceae bacterium | reverse complement strand
TTTATAAACGGCGGCTTTGACGTCTTCTTTGCCCAAGCCGTATTTTTCCAGCAATTCCTCCGGTTTGCCGCTTTCGCCAAAACTGTCGTTGACGGCCACGTATTCCATCGGCGCAGGATGATGCATAGACAATAATTGCGCCACCGAATCACCCAGACCGCCGATGCGGTTGTGTTCTTCGGCAGTCACCGCGCAGCCCGTTTTGCCGACGGAAGCAAGTATCGCTTCCGCGTCAATTGGTTTGATGGTGTGAATGTTGATCAAATCCACGCTGATACCTTCGCTCTCCAGTTCCTTGGCGGCTTCTACGGCCGTCCAGACAAGGTGCCCGGTGGCAAAAATACTCACGTCGCTGCCTTCGGAAAGTTGAAGCGCTTTGCCAATTTCAAAAGGCATGGATTCCGTAAACATCGGCCAATTTGGCCGCCCGAAGCGCAGGTAAACGGGTCCATCGTAATCGGCAATCGCGAGCGTCGCCGCTTTGGTTTGATGATAGTCGCAGGGATTGATCACCGTGAAGCCCGGCAGCATTTTCATCATGCCGATGTCTTCGAGGATTTGGTGCGTGGCGCCATCTTCGCCGAGCGTGAGGCCGGCGTGGGAGGCGCATATTTTTACATTTTTTTGAGAATAGGCAATCGTTTGGCGGATTTGGTCGTACACCCTGCCGGTAGCAAAATTGGCAAAAGTGCTGGCAAACGGAATTTTGCCGCCCGTAGCCAATCCCGCCGCGATGCTCATCATGTTGGCTTCCGAAATGCCGCACTGAAAAAAGCGCGCAGGATTTTCCTTGATGAAAGTTTGAATTTTGAGCGAACCGGCCAGGTCGGCGCAAAGTGCGACCACCTCGCTGTTTTGGCGACCCAATTCGGTCATTCCGTCGCCGTAGCCATCGCGGGTTGCTTTTTTGCCGGTGCTGATTATTTTTTCGAGCATAGTAGGTTTAGTGAGTGTGTTCTGCATGGTAGTTTTTATTAAAAGGATAATCTCCCAGCGTTTCTTCGAGTTGCTTCAGGGCGGTTTCGGTTTGGTCGGCATTGGGCGCTACGCCGTGCCAGTGGTGCGTCCCTTCCATAAAATCCACGCCCTTGCCCATTTCTGTTTTCATCAAAACGACCACCGGTTTTGATTTTTTGGTTTGGCTGATTGCTTCGCGCAGCGCAGTCACCACGGCTGCCATGTCGTTTCCTTTTTCCAAAATCAAAACCTCCCAGCCGAAGGCGTGCCACTTGGCGGGCAGGTCGCCCAGCGAAATCACTTCGTCGTTGGCGCCGTCTATTTGCTGCCCATTCCAATCCACGGTCACCACCAGATTATCCACTTTATGATGCGCGGCAAAAAGCGCCGCTTCCCAGATTTGTCCTTCCTGCAACTCGCCGTCGCCGGTGAGCGCGAAAACCAGGCGATCGTCGCCGTTCAGTTTTTTGGACAAAGCCGCGCCGATAGCCACCGACAAGCCCATACCCAGCGAACCCGAGGCTACGCGGATGCCAGGCAGTCCTTCCATCGTAGCGGGGTGCCCCTGCAACCTGGAATCTATGCGCCGGAAAGTGGACAATTCTTCGATGGGAAAATAGCCGCTGCGGGCGAGGGTGCTGTACCAAACGGGCGAAATGTGTCCGTTGGAAAGGAAAAACAAGTCTTGACCTTTTCCCTCCATGTTGAAATTTTTCGGGTCGTGTCGCATGATTTCAAAATACAGGGCGACGAAATACTCCGTGCAACCCAGCGAACCGCCCGGATGACCGGAGGCGGCATAAAAAGTCTGGCGCACGATATCGCGTCTGACCTGCGAAGCAATACCCTGAAGTTTTTGGATGTTGTCCATTATGTGCGTTTAGAAATAAATGTTTGTTTAGAAAGGATGGCGCAAAAGTAGAACTTCAAGCTTATAAAAAAGCAAAAGGGCAACCCGGAATTTTCCACAGATTGCCCTTTTATTTGGGGAAAACTTACTTTGCTAACCAGGGATTAGTTAACGGCGTCAGTAAGTTCTTTTCCAGCTTTGAATTTAACGGAAGATTTAGCAGCAATTTTGATAGTTGCGCCAGTTTGTGGGTTTCTTCCTGTGCGAGCCGGACGGCTGCTAACTGAAAAAGTACCGAAACCGATCAGGGTAACTTTGTCACCTTTTTTTACGGCTGCTGAGATAGCATTGATAACTGCGTTCAAAGCGTCGCCTGCTTGAGCTTTAGTCAAATTCGCATCTTCTGCGATTTTGTTGATCAAATCTCCTTTATTCATTTTTATAAAATTTAATATGAAAGAATTAAAGCGCCGCAAAGTTATTTGCACTTTTGACAAAAGCAAACTTTTTCAAAATAAAATATTCGTTGGAAGGCTTTATTTTAAAGGGTTTTGGACATTTTTATGTTTGAAAACCGGAATATGAGGTTTGTTAAATCAAACTGTCGCTTTTTTAAATTTTGTATTTTGCGCTGATTTTAAAAATAAAAAATAATGAAATTGAAATTTGAAAAAATAATTTGGGGATTCGGCATTATCACTATTTTTTCATTGATTGGACTCAGCCAATCCTCATGCAGCCCCAAAACCGGCTGTCCTATGAACGAAGAAGCGCACGTCAAACCCGACAAAAAAGGAAAATTACCCACCGGCGGAGGTCGCT
>CALMIT010000142.1 GCA_937864255.1 uncultured Saprospiraceae bacterium | reverse complement strand
TCACCTCGGCAGGTGTTGTTGTCAAAAAGGATAATGATGATGTCACTAAAGAGTTATTCTCCAATATCTCTTTCAATGCCGGTTTCCAGGATCGCGAAGGCAACATCTGGCTACTCACCACCGGCAGCGGCGTTCTGATCATCCCATCCCTGCAATTCCAAATCCTCAAAAACAAGCTCGACTCCAAAGTCAATTCCCTCTTCTTCGATAAGGAGAAAAAACGTATGCTCCTCGGTTTGGATAACGGACATCTTCTCAGCTTCTCCTCAAACGACCAGGCGGCTAATGCCAAAATTGACCTCCCGGGAAGAATCGTCTCCATTTCCAAAAACAGCAGCGGCGATTATTTCCTCTCCTCCGACGGCGGACTCCGCATCCTCAATGACAGACTTCAAATGAACCCCTGTCTTAAACTCAATGAAACTGCCAAAACTGCTTTCGAAGATAAATCCAAAAATCTCTGGGTAGGCGGCTCTCAAACTGCTGCTCTTTTCAATCCATCAATTACTTCTTCTTGTTATCAATTGGATACTGTGGTTTTGCCAAACAGAACTTACGGCATCAGCCAGGATGCATCCGGCAAAATATGGCTCGGCAGCGGTAAAGGTATCTTCTTTTACGACGGCAAACATACCAAACCCCTTTTGGAAAATGGCGCTCAACGACCTTACCGCGTCTCCGCCGCCGCCGGTAATGACTTCGGCGATATCTTCTTTTCCACCCTCGGCGACGGCATCGTCAAAATACACAACGATTCCGTTTCCACTTTCAACCAAAGCTCCGGAATGCCCAGCAATGTCTGCAATACCCTCGCCATTGACCCTCAAAACAACATCTGGGCTGGCACCAATCAGGGCATCCAAATCCTCTCTCCTTCCGGCGATATGCTCAACCTTATCAATACTTATGACGGACTGCCTTCCAATGAAATCACCGCCATCGCTTTCCAGGACTCTATCGCTTGGGTAGCAACGCCGAAGGGACTTGTCCACTTTCCCGTCAGCGCCATTCGAAAAAATACTTTCCCACCGCCTATCCATCTGCAGGCTATCAAAATATGGGACAGGGATACCACTTTAACCGACAATGCCCGGCTGTCTTACAAACTCAATAATTTTCAGTTCGAATTCATCGCTCCGGCTTTCCGTTCCAGAGGAAGCCTCGTTTATAAGTACCGGATGCTCGGACTTGATTCCGCCTGGGTCATTACTGATTCGCGTTTCGCCCGTTTTCCTGCGCTCAATCCCGGGGAGTACACCTTTGAGGTAACTGCCGTCAATGAAGACAATCTTCCGAGCGCACAGCCCGCAAGTCTGCATTTCACCATCCTGCCCCCCTGGTGGCAAACCTGGTGGTTCAGAATCGCCGCAATCGGTTTCTTCGGCTCTGCCGTCGGCGGATTTACCGCCTGGCGATTTCAAACCATCCGAAAAAGAGAAAAAATGCAAAGCGAGTTTAACAAAAGGCTCGTCGAGGTCAAAAGCCAGGCTTTGCAAACACAGATGAACCCACACTTCATCTTCAATGCCCTCAATGCCATCCAGCAATACCTCACCGACTTCGACCAGGAAAAAGCCATGAGTTATCTCGCCAAATTTGCCAGGCTCATCCGACTGATTTTCGAGCAATCCAAAAAGAAAACCATCTCCCTCGAATCCGAATTAGAACTGTTAAACCTGTATCTTATGCTCGAAAAATTACGATTTAAAGAAAATGTAGAAGTATATTTGAACCTGCCTGACGATATCGAAAAGGAAAAAAGTGAAATCTACCTCCCGCCCCTGCTCATTCAGCCCATTATTGAAAATGCTTTCAAACACGGGCTGTTTCACAAAGAGGGTAAAGGAAGGCTCGACATCACCTTTTCCAAATCCGGCAAATATTTGAAATGCACCATCGAAGACAACGGAGTCGGTAGAGCCGCAACTTTGGAAAAAAACAAGTGGCGAAAAAAAGGAGAACACAAATCCTCAGGACTGGACACCACCACCGAACGATTACAACTCCTGCACGCCAATGACCCCAATGCCCCCGAGCCGCCAATCATCATCTCCGACCTCTTCGACCAGCATCAAAATCCCGCAGGTACCAATGTCGTCTTGTTTATTTGATTAAAATTACCGCGTCAGGTACATACTCCGCTCATTGTGCAATTTGCGGAAATAGGGATCGGTGAGATCCTTGATGAAGCGGATTTCCTCGCCCGTTGACTTCATTTCCGGTCCCAGATTCTTATCCACATTCGGAAATTTGTCAAAAGAAAAAACAGGAACTTTTATCGCAAATCCGCTCGGCTGCGGTTTGATGTCAAAGTCTTTCAACTTGTGCGTACCCAGCATGATCTTCGTCGCAATTTGTAAAAAAGGAACTTTATAAGCTTTGGCAATAAACGGCGTGGTGCGCGACGCCCGCGGATTCGCCTCAATGACGTACACTTTGTCGCCTTTCACCGCAAATTGAATATTGATAAGCCCGCGAATATTGAGCGCAAAAGCCAGTTTTTTGGAATATTCAACCATCGTGTTAACTGCTTCGACAGACAAGCTGTAGGTAGGTAAAACCGCCGAACTATCGCCCGAATGGATGCCCGCCGGTTCGATGTGTTCCATCACGCCCATAATGTAAACTTCTTCGCCATCACAAATAGCGTCCACTTCCGCTTCTGTAGCGCGGTCGAGAAAATGATCAATCAAGACCTTGTTATCGGGCATGTGTTTGAAAATGGTGAGTACCTGCCGCTCCAATTCTTCGTCGTTGATAACGATGCGCATATTTTGCCCGCCCAAAACATAACTCGGGCGCACCAAAACCGGATAACCCACCCTGTTGGCTATTTTGATAGCTTCGTCGGCATCCAGCGCTGCGCCGTACTCGGGGTAAG
>CALMIT010000141.1 GCA_937864255.1 uncultured Saprospiraceae bacterium | reverse complement strand
CAACTCCTCGCCTACGCGCGAGTATGACAATAACAGAAGCAGAGAGCGCAGCCAGTCCAGACCCGACGATTCTGGCAGCAGAAATGAACGCAGATCGGGCGGTTTTGACAATAGTAGCAGAAATTCCGATAGAAATTTTGACAGAAGCAATGACCGCGGAAGTTCAAATAATAATCGTTCTTCGGGCAGTTATAATAATAATTCCTCGCGTAATTCGAACAGCGGCGGCAACAGCAGGTCAAATTCGAATTCTAACAATTCCAGAAGACGCGGCGGAGGGTAGTTTTTAAAAAGTAAAATTTGTTTATCAGGTGATACAGAGAAGCGGGTGGTTTGGGACAAAGCCTTTGTCCACCCGCTTTTTTATTTAATTTTGATTATCCAAAATTTAACTTTTATATGAAAAAGGGAGTTCTCACAGGACTTTTGATCTTCTCCGGTTTTTTAATTTGGGGACAAACGATAAGTGATGCGTTACGCTATTCCACCGTGGAATTTGGCGCTACCGGGCGAGCTTTCGGCGCCGCCAACTCATTCAGTGCGCTCGGTGCGGATTTTTCACTGATCAGCGCAAATCCGGCGGGACTCGCCGCTTTTCGCAAATCCGAATTTGTTATCACTCCGGGCTTTTTTTCCGAAAAAACAGATGCCGACCTGTTGAACGGCGGGCTCGAACCTTACGACGAAAACAAGTCAAATTTTAATCTTTCCAACCTGGGCCTGGTTTTGAGAGGGCGACCCAACGCCAGTCACTGGCGCACCGCAAATTTTAGCATCGGACTTAACCGCCTCGCCACTTTTCACCAGGAGTTTTACTTCAATGGCGCCACGAGAGGTTCAATCACGGATCGCTGGCTTGAGTTAGCTACCGGGCTTTCCGCCAATGAATTGGACGGCTTTGAGGCAGGCGTGGCTTATGACGCAGGCGCTTTGATTCCGTCAGGCATAGAAGGAGAGTATTTTACCGATTTTTCACAGTTTTCGGACATCCCCGTCTTCAAATCTCAGCGCTATACATCGAGCGGTAGCATCAATGAATTTACCATCGGTATGGCGGGCAATTACGAAGATAGAATTTATGCCGGCATTATTTTGGGCGTGCCTTTTGTGAATTATAACGAAGAAAAGGTCTATGAAGAAACTGACGAAACCGACGCCATTCCTGCATTTAATGAACTGGAATATACGGAAACTTTGAGAACCAACGGGGCAGGCATCAATGCCAAAGCCGGTATCATATACCGAGTCGCGCAACCTGTCCGCCTCGGTCTTGCCGTGCACACACCCACCCGTTTGAAACTGGAAGACAATTTTACTACAAAACTGGTTTATGATTATACCGACCAAAATAACGACGGACCTGTCGAAGCTAATTCGCCTGACGGTAATTTTGAATACAACCTGATTACGCCCTGGCGCTTTATCGGCAGTGCAGGTTTTATTCTTGGTAAAAACGGTTTTATCAGCGCCGAGGCAGAATGGGTGGATTACAGCAGCGCTTCTTTTAACTTTCGAAATGCCAGTTCGGATGATTTGGATTATGAAAGAAGCCTCAACCGGCAAATCGCAGAAACCTATAAAGGTGCGGTTAATTTGCGCTTCGGAGGCGAATTGGTCTGGAAAGTATTCAGACTACGCGGCGGCGTAGCCTTGAATGGATCACCCTATGCCGGAGAAAGTGACTTTACGCCGGTGTACAGCGCCGGAGTCGGGCTGCGCGAAGAAAGATTCTTTATGGACTTTGGCTATCGCTGGAGCAATTTTGAAGAAGGCTATTATCCTTATCGAACCAACTCTGCCCGCACCCAATTCGTTCAAAATCAGGTCAGTACCGATAATTTCGTCCTTACCTTCGGATTCAAAATGTGATTTTCAAAAATAACGGCATCATGATATGGCATGACCTTTGGGCTTCATGCCATTTTTTATCTCAATTTCCGAATTTATATTTTTTATAATCAAAAATGTTAATATTAAAAACCCTGATAATCAGGTAGTGAAATTTATGTAATTTTGAATCCATAAATTGAGATAAAACTACACCTGTCCCATGTTAAAGTGCAAATACTTCATCAGTGGCTTTCTTCTTTTGTTTGCTTCTATCCTCGTTTCAGGGCAGGAGCCTACCCCCGAAACAACTGCATCCAACCTCGTACAGATTGATGACCGGCTTTTGATAGAAGCCAAGTGGCGCTACACTTACGCGCTTCATGTCGAATCAAACACCATTATACACCAGGCGGAAAATTTCTACGATTTTTACCTTTTCCTGCGTTACAATTACACCTACGAGCAGTACCTGAACGGTCAATTTTCAAAAGGTAACTGGAGCATTCATGACCGCACCCTTTTTTACAGTTTCAAACACATCAAAAAATTTGAAATCGTAGAACTCACCAAGAAAAAACTGGTGCTGGAATTTACCCAATCCAACGCAAAAGGCACTTATCAATACCACTTCGTGCGCGTAGAAACCAAAGACGCTCCTTTCGTGAGAGGTCCGTACGAATTGCCGGAAGTAAATGTGGAAGCGATAGATCCGCGCAGGAAAAAAGACTCCGAACCCTGGTGGGCTTTTGGCAGAAAAAAATTCAAAAAGGAAAAAGAACAGGAAGAACAGTCGAAACAAACTTACATCAACGTAGAATTGATCGGCGGCGGATATTACGGCGGCATCGATCCGGTACTGCGCGATTTTATACATATTAAAAACGACGGACGCCTCGTCAAAGAATTCAAAAGCGTTAACAGCGGGCTGATTATCAATAAAAAAGACATTCCGCGTGCCGAATTGGAACAATTTGTCGAGTGGGTAAGAAAGCAAGGCTTTTTTGAAATGGAGCGCATATATGATTGTGAAACAGCAATTTGTCAAAAACGCAAACAGCAAAAACCAACGCCGATACCGCTGCGCCTCGCCATCACCGAAGGCAGTCGCCGCAAAGTCGTGACCATCAGCATCTGGGGCAAAGACGAAAACAACATTCACTACGTGGATTACCCGCCGGCGCTGGATAATATTATTGACGCCATCCAAAAAATGGGACACCGGCTGGAAGAGCCGATGGTGAAAACCAAATAATAAAGTCAAATGAAAATAAAAAAGCCCCGTCAAATTGACGGGGCTTTTTTCAGGCATTTATTAAATTTTTAAAACGCGGGCGGCGCGGCGTAATGTCGCCGAGGCGCTCTTTTTTGGCGGCTTCATAATCGGAAAAGTTGCCTTCAAAAAAGACCACCTGCGCGT
>CALMIT010000140.1 GCA_937864255.1 uncultured Saprospiraceae bacterium | reverse complement strand
ACGGCTTCCTACAGTTTGACACCTCTGATCCGGCAAACCCGCGCGAGATCAGCCGCATCGCTGTGAGCCGTTAAAAAAGCAATCCACCCGATTGTGAGAGGCAGTGCGGCATTGCATTGCAAACAAGTTCCGGCTGCCTCTTCTCTTTTTTAAAAAGATAAAAGTGAAATGACTTTTTTAAATTTTTAAAAAGTATTTCCATGAAAAAATTTACAGCTTTCACCGCGCTGCTCAGCTTTGTTTTTTGTTTTACCGGCACAAATTTGCTGGCGCAAAACGCTGAAACAGCAAATTGTACCGACAAGGTTTTTTTGAAAGACGGCAGCGTTTTCGTTGGCCAGATCAGCGCGTATTCTGACGACCTCGTCATCATGAAAACAAAAACAGGACTGGATTTGGAATTGAAAAAAAGTGTGATTAAAAAAATCAGGCAGCACTGCAAAAGCGCCGGCAAAGCGCCGGCGACGGTAGATTACACGCGGGCTGCCTGGTATCACCACAGCCGGCTCGGCTTCCTGCCCGGACTCAACTGGAGAAACGAAACCCAGGTAGGTCTTTTTCTCCAGCACACTTCGGGTATTCAGCTTTCAAAATTTCTGGGCGTCGGGCTTGGCCTCGGCGCTGATGTTTTTGAACCCGAAGGACCGGAGGTCATTACTTACCCGGTCTTCGCCGAAGTGCGGGGATATTTTTTGTCAAAAAACATCACGCCTTATTATTCGCTCGCGGGGGGCTGGGCTTTCGCAGGAAAAAATTTCTGGGATAATGGTTTCGGCAATCAGTCGCCAACCGGCTGGAAAGGCGGCTGGCACGGGCAGGTAAATCTCGGCTACCGGCTCGGCGAACATTTTACCATTGATCTCGGCGTAAGATTTCAGCGCAAAGAAATGGACTGGACATCTGCCTGGAATCCCGGCGAAACGGGCACCAATAAAATCCTCAACAGACGGCTCCAATTAAATATCGGCCTGCTTTTTTAAAAAAAATCACTTGTCCGGATCTACGCCGAGGCTGCGCGCAGCTTCGGCGTCTTTTTGTGCCTGAGCCGCGTTGCCCAAAGCGCGGTGCGCTTTGGCACGTGCAGAATAATACAAACCCTGGCGGGGATTGATGCGGATAGCTTTGTCCAGCAAGGGCAAGGCTTCGGCCGGACGCCCCAGCAGATTGAGCGTGTAACCGGATTCGTACATCACGTCCGAATTGTCGGGTTCCAGTTCCAGCACTTTGTCGTGGTCTTTCAGAGCCGCTTCATAATTTTGCATCTGAAAATGTAAAAGCGAGCGCATCAGGTAGCCCTGCTTATTGTCGGGATCGAGTTCTATTCCTTTATTAAAATCTTCGAGGGCGGGGGGGTAATTGCCTTTGCTGGCCAAGGCGGAGCCACGGTTGATGTAGATTTCACCGATTTTTGTGCCTTCTTTTATGGCGTTGTCAAAGTCTGCCAGCGCTTTATCCACCTCGCCTTTGTCAAAATACAACTTACCGCGGCTGTTGTACGAAATGGATTTGCGCCGACCCACACGGATAGCTGCCGTAAAATCGGCAAAAGCCAATTCGTCTTTTTTGATGCTTTGGTAATATTTGCCTCTGTTTTGATAAGGCGTGTCCGCATTCGGGTAATATTTCAAAACGTGCGTCCAGAGCGATTCGCCATTTTTCCAAACCTTATTTTGTTGAAATGTCATAAAAGCGAAAAGTAGCAAATACGCGCCTGCCACGCCGTTGGCCAGCATTTTTCGCGCCGGATTTTTTTCAATATACAATTGATAAAAAAAGGCTGTCAGGAAAAATAATCCGAGATACGGAATGTAGGTAAAACGATCTGCCAGGTAGCCCTGTCCCGCGCCGATCACCTGCAAAACAAACATCACATTGAAAGTAAAAAATGCAAAGGCGAAAAACACCGCCCGCCAGTCTTTTTTAAAAGCCCAAAAAGCCAGCCCCAGCACAGCCAAAAGTCCAATCGGCGAAAAATAGGCAATCGTGGGCAGTTCGGCGCTGTACGGGTAAAGCGGCGACATTTGATACGGGAAAATCCACTTGACCAGGTAAACGCAATAAGTGTAGGCGCCGGTGAGCAGGCGCTCCACCAGCGTATATTTGGTCTCGTCTTCAAGCGAGCCTTCTTTTCCAAGAAAATAAATACCCAAAAGTCCCACCGCGAGCGACAGCAGGAAAAAGGGAATTTTTTCAACGACAAGGTTAAATTTCAACGGGCGACGGCGATAATAATCCACCGCAAGCATGGAGAGCGGGAGCGCCACCGCCTGTATTTTTGCAAAAAGTGAAAAAACGAAAAGCGCGACGGTGGCGGCGTACCATTTTTTCCTGACCTCCCCCGTTTCGGGCATACGCATGTAGCTAAAAAGCGCCGCGAGGTAAAATGCGCCAAATAGAACGTCTTTGCGCTCCGTGACCCAGGCTACTGATTCCACACGCATTGGGTGGATACCAAACAACAGGGCGCCCAAAGCTGCCGGAACGACGCAAAGTTTTAATTCCAGTAAAATGCGGTAGGCAAAAAATACGCAGACGAGGTGCAACAGTAAATTATTGAAATGAAAAACGCCGGGCTTTAGTCCAAAAATGGCTTTTTCGATGGCAAAAGTGAAAATGGGCAGCGGGTTGTAATTGCCGATTACGGGCGTCGAAAATATCTTTTTGATGTTTTCCCAGGTAAAGCCATTCATGTGCGGGTTTTCAGTCAGGTTCACCTGGTCGTCCCAGTTCACAAAATCGTTGCCGATAGAATTGGCGAAGACAATAAAAGTGACGACCAGCACGCCGATGAGCGGCAATAAATTCGCCTGATTCCAAAAACCGGAGCCGGGGCGACTTTTGGTTTTTGCGGTGTTTTTTTTCTTTGCCATACCTGAATGTGTATTTTTTGGGAGATTGAACGGTAAGCGCTCCATTCTGATTCAAAATAAAGCCGCAAAAATAAACGCTCGTCCGGCAGCAAGCGCCCGCGCCGGAGTCACCGTATAAAAATCATCGAAAAAACTATCTTTGACCACTTTTTTCAAAAGCTCAAATGTGGTGCGGACATGAAAGACGTTGTTGACCTGATAGGAAGGATTTTCCTTTCATTTATTTTCCTTTTCGAAGCCTATGATTCTATGCGCTATTTTAAGGAGACGCTCCTGAAAATGGCAGAGTACGGCATCACCTGGCAGCCGAAATTTTTGCTGGTCGGGGCTATCATTGCGCTGATTATGGGCGGATTGATGGTTTTGTTGGGCTACCGC
>CALMIT010000139.1 GCA_937864255.1 uncultured Saprospiraceae bacterium | reverse complement strand
AATCAATCTGAGATATTTTGGAAAGCGAACCTGAAAGGCTCAATATAAATTCCCTGGTTTTACCATTGCTGTTTGTCCCTTCCGTGGAGATTTTTTTCGCCATAGCGCTGGTTGTCATTTTGTTGCTTTGCTCGGCATTGATTTCAGGATCTGAGGTGGCGTTTTTTTCGCTGACGACCAATGATTTTGAAAGATTGAGGCAGGATAAAAATAAAGCAGCCGAGCGGATTTTGCATCTGAAAGAAAAGCCCCGGACGCTCCTCGCCACCATACTTATCGCCAATAATTTTGTCAACATCGCCATCGTCATCGTTTCCGAATATATTCTCCGGCAATTGCTGCCTTCGGAATTGTTGAACGCCTGGTCGGAGACTTTTTTAAATTTTACCGGGCTGATCCATTTTTTTACAATTGAAGGATTTGCGGTCGTTTTTAATTTTATCCTGACCGTGATTGGCGTGACATTTTTGCTCCTGCTTTTCGGCGAAGTAGCGCCCAAAGTGTATGCTCGTCTCAACAATATTTCGCTCGCCAAATTTATGGCTACGCCACTTACTTTTTTGATTACCATTTTTCGACCGGTCAGTTTTTTGCTGGTGAAAGGAACGGGACTGATTGAAAATAAACTGGCTCAAAAAACGCCACCCGGTGTCAGTGTGGCCAGCAGAGAAGATTTTGACGAGGCGATAGACCTGACGGTGAGTCGCGAAAAAAACACGCAGCAGGAAGTGGATTTGCTGAAAAGCATCGTCAAATTTGGCGAGGTGGCCGTGAAGCAGATCATGCGCTCCAGGATGGATGTGGTGGCGGTGGATTTGCGCAGTTCTTTTCCTGACCTGTTAAAAATTATCCGCGAAAGCGGCTACTCACGCCTGCCGGTGTACGAAGAAGATTTTGACAACGTGACGGGTATTTTATATGTAAAAGATTTGATTGGGCGACTGGATGAGCCTGACAGTTTTGAGTGGCAACAGTTGATTCGGACGGACGTATTGTACGTGCCGGAGGGTAAAAAAATTAACGAATTGCTCAAAGACTTTCAGTCATCGCGCCTTCACATGGCCATCGTAGTGGATGAATATGGCGGCACTTCGGGCATCGTCACGCTGGAAGACATTATGGAAGAAGTCATCGGCGACATTCGCGATGAATTTGATGACGAGCCGGAGGTTTTGTACAAAAAAATTGACGACTTCACTTTCCTTTTTGAAGGCAAAACCATGCTGAATGATATGTGTCGCATCGTGGGTGTGCCGATTTCAAAATTTGACGAAGTGAAAGGCGAGGCAGATTCCATTGCCGGTCTCATTTTGGAAAAAGTAGGCTTCATTCCAAAAATGGAAAAGGAATTTGTGATCGAAGATTTCAAGTTCAAAATCGTCGCTGCCAACGAGCGCCGCATCGAGCAGGTACTGGTGGGGCTGCCGAAGTAAAAAAGCGCAGCCAATTTTTGACTGCGCTTTTCAAGGCGTTTATCCTTTTACTTTTTCGCCAGGTTTTCTCCGAGTATTTTTGCGGCTTGGACCATTTCCAAAAATTCTTTTTTGTAGTCAAACGGATCGATTTTTCGGGAGGCTTCGGTCATTTTTTCTACCATGTCGAAAGTCAGGCTGCCTTTATATTTGGAGTCGCGCAGCAATAAACCGAATCCCGCCACACTTGCCGCAAATCGCACATTTTCGGGCGCGTTTTCAAATATTTCGGTTTCTCCGGTCACAAATGTTTCCAGCCACCTGCTTTGATCTTCTTCCGGCATTTTATACCTGAGCCTGATTTTTAAAACTTCCTCATCAGTCCGTTTTTTCAACTTGACTTCGTAAAGCGCGGTGACGGTGTGTCCGGCGCCGAGTTCGCCCGCATCTTTCGTGTCGTCGTGAAAATCTTCTTTTGCCAGCAGCCGGTTTTCGTAGCCTATCAGGCGGTAATTTTCAACCCACTCGGGATCAAATTCTATCTGTATTTTCACGTCTTTGGCGATGGTGAAAAGTGTTCCCGTGAGTTCAGTTCCCAGGACTTTTTTGGCTTCGTTGATATTGTCCAAATAGGCATAATTGCCGTTTCCTTTATCAGCCAGCGTTTCCATAATATCGTCTTTATAATTGCCAAAGCCAAAACCCAAAGTGGTTAAAAAAATGCCCGTTTTTCTTTTTTCCTCTATCAGTTTTTCGAGTTCTTTCAGGTCTGAAATGCCGACATTAAAATCGCCGTCAGTAGCTAAAATGACCCGATTATTTCCATTTTGCTGATAATTTTCTGCGGCGATTTTGTACGCCAGTTGTATGCCTGCTTCGCCGGTAGTGCCGCCGCCTGCCTGTAAGGATTGGATTGCGTTTTTGATTTCTTCTTTTTCACTGCCCGATGTGGCGGGTAGCAGCAGCCCTTCCCGTCCGGCATATGTGACGATAGAAATTTTATCTTCTGCGCGGAGTTGGTCCGTTAAAATGAAAAAAGCATCCATAAGTAATCCAAGTTTGTCGGGACTACTCATTGAACCTGACACGTCAATGAGAAAAACCAGATTGCTCGGCGGCGCGTTTTCCAGTGCCATGACGCTGCCTTTCATGCCGATGTGCAGAAGCGCGGTTTCGGGATTCCAGGGACAGTTCACCATTTTTGTATGAATGGAGAATGGAGTCGTACCGGTCGGCGGCGGATAGTTGTAGGGAAAATAATTTATCAGTTCTTCAATTCTGACCGCGTCGGCAGGCGGCAAAGTGTTTTGCTGCAAAAGCATCCGCCTCACGAGACTATAAGAGGCCTTGTCCACATCTATTCCAAAAGTTGAAAATGCCTCCGTATCCGCCTCAATAAATTGATTCTCAATAAATTGGCTATAGTTGTTCTCGTCGGATTCGTTTAGGTTGTCAGGCGTATTAGGATTAAATGATTGCTCCGATCTGGAACCTCTAACATACACGTCATCGCCTTCGTCTCCTGACGATAGTCCGGCAGTAATTGCTGGCATACTGTTGATATTACGCGTCGGTAGATGCCATTTTTGATTTATAGTAACCGTTTGCCCGCAGGAGG
>CALMIT010000138.1 GCA_937864255.1 uncultured Saprospiraceae bacterium | reverse complement strand
GCTGCTGTCGGTGATGGAGGCTTGTATTTCCACATCGTCGGTCAGGCGTCCGGTCATTTGCAGGTTCAGGGCAGAATTCAGAACGAGATTTTGGCTGTTGCCAAAAGAAAGTCCGCGCGAAAAATTGCCGTTGTATTGCAATTTTCCAAAATCGGGCAGGCGGTTTTCATTGCCGGTAAAATTGTAATCAAAAACGATTCCCTCATAAGCCTGTCGCCTTTGCGCAGTGTCAAGCCGCGCGACCGGAGCGGAAAAATCAAAAGGGAAAACGCGAAACGCAGCGCGGTAAAAAGAATCCCGCAGGCAGGCTTGTTTTGAAAATTTGATTTGATTGTTGTGCAACTCAAAATCAGCCGCGGACAAAAGCGAACTATCGCGCGACGCGCTAATTTTTAAACTGCCGGGTATGACGCTGAGCGAGTCGAGCGGCTGCCAGCTTTCTTCCGCTTTCAGGATTTTAAAACGAAGGTTGGAAAAGTTTTTTTGGGCGAAAGCCGGAATTGAAAACAAAATGAAGATGAACAGCCAGGCTGCCTGCGGAAGAAAAATATTTCCCGCCGAAAAGCGAATTGAAAAACGGCAGCCTTCAAAATGTACTTGCATCATCGGGTTTTCAAACGCAAAACAAAATTTGAAGGTACACAGGGAAAGGCGATTATCCCGCCAGTGCGCTTTCCATTCGCAGCGAATTGATGGCTTTGCTCAAAAACAGCGGTATGACGAGGTTGTGCGTAACGGCGATTTTGGAGGGATCGTCCAAATCTTCCAGCATCTGGAAATATTTGCGTTTGCCAAATTCTTCAAACACTGCTTCGCGGCGTTCGGGCTGCATGAAGTGGTCGCGCATGCCCAAAGGATCTGCCTCGGGGTGAAATTGCGTGCCGAAAAACTCGTCGGAAAAACGCACGCACATCAAGGCTCTTTCATAAGGTACATGCGGGCGAGGTTTTTCCACCGCCAGTATTTTGGCTTTGATAGCTTCTATCACGTCGTAATTGGGTTGCACCACCTGATATTCTCTAAAATCGGCTACACAAAACGGGTCGTCCAGGTTTTTTAAAATCGGGTCATGTTTGCCTTCTTTGGTTTTGTGGCAGGGAAAGGTGCCGAAGGATTTTTTGCGCCGCTTAGTAATCTCGCCGATGCCGAAATGCGCACAAATCATTTGAAAAGAATGGCAGATAAAAAATACGTGTTTTTTGCTTTCGATGCCTGCGAGGTTGGAGCGCCAGAGTTGATCCATGAGGTGATTCCAGTTTTCGTCCCATTCGCCGTCGCCTTCGAGTGGATTGCCCGGACCGCCGGATGAAATGTAAATATCAAAACTCGTGTCGGGCATTTCACCTTTTGCGCGCACGTCAAATTCTGTTACTGTCAGTTGGTCTTTGAAATCTTCAAGGATCTCGCGCAAAGCGCGCATACCCTGGTTTTTCTCCCCGTCGTACATATCGAGTACGGCCAATTTTAACTGCTCCATCGCATGAATGATTTAAACAAAAAGAGGCAAGAAGGTAAAAGCACCTTGCCTCTTTCGGTTTTTATTGGTTTTAAAAAAGCCAACCAAAAATCTATTTTCTTTTTTGAATCCGCAATTTTTAAATGAGCAAATTCCAAAATTCGATGATTATTTTTTGGCTGCTTTTGGCTTTGCCGCAGGTTTTTTAGCTGCTGCGGGCGCCGCCGGCTTGGCGCTTTTTTGCGCGGCAGCGTTCTGAATAAACGTACCCCAGGTCAGGTTATTCTGCCCGTCTTTGTGTTCCTGAGCACGCTCAATGGCGTAAGTAGCTGCCGTTTCCACCACCCATTCAAAATTTTCCTCGCCCACAGAATTCACGTCGGCATCGGGTGCGGGATTGCAAAAATCAATCGCCAGGGGCACTCCGTCGCGCACGGCAAATTCTACCGTATTGAAATCATAACCGAGCGCATTATTTAACCGCAGTACGTAGTCGTGAATTTGATTCAGCAATTCTTTGGACACTTTGTGATCGGCTACGTAGCGCAGGTGGTGCGGATTGCGCGGCTCGTAATGCATGATGCGCACATACTTGCGACCGATGCAGTAGCAACGGAAATATGCATCAAATTCCACCGCTTCCTGGAGCATCATCACTGTGCGGCCGGTTTCGTTATAAGCTTTGAAAAGTTCTTCGAGGTTGTGGATTTTGTACACGCTTTTCCAACCGCCGCCGGAATGCGGCTTCATGAACATCGGAAAACCGCCGAGGTAGTCAAACATACGCTCCCAGTCCATCGGGAATTTCAGATTGGAAAAGGAGTTGCTCGTGGTATCTTCCGGCATATCTTTGGAAGGCAAAAGAATGGTCTTGGGCACAGGCACGCCGACTTGCTCAGCCAGTACATTATTAAAAAACTTCTCGTCGGCGCTCCACCAAAACGGGTTGTTGATAACGGCAGTACCGGTAGCAGCAGCATTTTTCAAATATGCGCGATAGAAAGGAACATCCTGCGAAATCCGGTCAATCATCACGGCGTAACCTGCTCCGCGATTTTGCATTACTTCATCCACGAAAACCGGCTCGGCAGCAATGCCTTTCGGATTTTTTGAATTGACGCGATCAACAAATGCTTTCGGGAAAGAGCGTTCTTGTCCAAAGAGAATGCCTATTTTTTTCATGTTTCTGGCTGGTTTTTATAAAAAATGGAAAGAAGGAAAAATTGCTTACGAGCGCAAATGTAATGGCTATAAAGCACTTTTTAACCTCCCTTTTTTAAAAATCGCCAAAGAGAAGCGGGCATAAAAGGTTGGTTCATTTTGCAAATGCCTTTTTCTTTGTGCCCGTTTTTCAGCTTTTCGTTTAAAATTCTGTCGGCATTGAAAGAAACATTCAGGACAAGGCTGCTTCATTTTTTGAATAAACGCGACTCCGGAAAGCGCCGCTCCGGCGTGAAAAAACAGGAACTGCGTTTTGCCTCCGACTACCTCGGCAGGGATGTGTGGATCAGCTTGCTGCTGCCACCCGGCTATCCGGGCTTTTTTCAAAAATACCCGGTTCTTTTTTTCAACGACGGGCAGGATTTGGAAGCGCTTCGACTGGAAACAACCCTCAATCATTTATATGCTGAAAACAAAATCGAACCTTTCATACTTGCAGCCATTCACACCGACGCGCACCGGATGCACGATTACGGAGTAGCCGGCATACCCGACTACAAAAAGCGCGGAGCCGGCGCGCGGAAATACACGAGTTTTGTCCTGGAGGAACTCATTCCTTTTCTTTTCGAAAATTATAGAATTACCGCGCCCGGGGAAGGTTATGCTTTTGCGGGCTGTTCGCTGGGCGGCTTATCGGCTTTCGATATTGTGTGGAATCATCCCGGTTTTTTTGAAAAGGCGGGCGTGTTTTCGGGTTCGTTTTGGTGGCGCTCCCGGCCGGTGCGGCACGATGACCCGGACGCCGACCGCATCGCGCATGAAATGGTTTACAAAGGCAGGTATAAAAAAGGATTGAAATTTTGGCTGCAAACGGGTACCGAGGACGAAAGAGACGACCGAAATCAC
>CALMIT010000137.1 GCA_937864255.1 uncultured Saprospiraceae bacterium | reverse complement strand
TGTGCTGCTGGATTTTTGGGCGGGCTGGTGCGGGCCCTGCCGGCGTGAAGCGCCGGATTTGAAAGCGTTTTATGAAAAATTTAAAAACAACCCGCCCGCCGGAAGCAGCGGACTGGAAATCGTAAGCGTGGCGCTGGATGTAAGCGAACAACACTGGAAAACGGCCATCCGGCAGGACGGCCTCGACTGGCGCTATCACCTTCTTCAACTCGATCAATTTGATTCCGATATTGCAAAAGCGTACGACGTACGGCAGATACCCACCAAATTTCTCATCAATCCCGAAGGTCTCATTATCGGCGTGAATCAAAGTTTCGGGCAAATGGAAAAGGTCTTGTCTAAAAAATAAAGTCCGAATTTTGGGCTTATTTTTGATAATTCAGCACTGCTCTCAATTTTTCAAACTTAGCTCCGTCAATAATAAAACTGACAGGCTCAGCACCCAAATAAAACCGGAAAACGCATTCGGTAGATTGGCTCAGAGAGGCAATAATTTCAGGAGTCAAATCAATTGTAAATTGATCATAGTTTCGCTGGGTTTCAAATACGCTCGTAACTACCGGTTGTATAGAATTGTCCTGCAATGTCACCATAGAAGTACCGGTAGTAACTTCGGTAAGCGACTTTGTCTCAATACTTTTTATATCTATAGAAAATTTTTGATCTCCTGTTTTTAAATACGCCTCTTTTTGTACGGGATGGCTGTATTTTTCTCTTTTGAGAGAAAAAAAAGCAGTTACAGCACTCTGTTCAGAGGCGTCAATCTTTTTTAAAAAAAGAATTTGGCTGGAAAAAGCCGGGGCAAAACGTTCGGTTGAGTGAAAAATGTCTTTGTAAAAAACTCGTTTTTCATTGGTAAAACTGTCATGCTCGATTTTTACGGCTGTCATCTCTTTTTGCGCGGCAATAGCAGCCGCAGCGACGCCCGCGACACAAGAATCGTATAAAAAGAGAATCAGTACGCTGCCCAAGAAAAAAATGTAGAAGCTTTTCATTTTCGGCGGATTTTAGATTAGAAAATAGCATTTTAGGATGCTGCCAAAATAGCCTTGAGGGAAACTGTTTTCAATAGTGGCGGCGTTATTTTTTCCTTAACGGACTCTCGCAGCCTGTTAAAATTGCTTTTTGAAAAACCCGTTCTTAACATTTTAATTTTTTAAAAAACAAAAAACCGGAACCACCTCCCGGCTTTTGACGCTACCAAATTGATTATCAATAAATTGCAATTTCCTGTTCTGCCTTCATTATTCGCTATTCTAATTATCTTTGCGCCTTTCTGACAAAATGACCTGACTTTTGGCATGGCAAAAAAATTGATAAACCAATTGAAGAAACTTTCAAAAGACTGGAGGAAAATGAGCGAAAAAAAGGATAACAAACAGCATCAACACTCTGAAGAAATGATAGACGATAATAAAGTCAATATGGACGCTACTGAGACGGAAGTAGCTGAAAATGAATCGTTTGAACGCGAAGCAACTGCTTCGTCCGGCGATGAACTCACCGAACTTCGCCAGCAATTAGGCGAACAAAAAGACAAGTTTTTGCGCCTGTATGCCGAGTTTGAAAATTATAAAAAACGTGCCGTCAGGGAAAAACTCGACCTGATGAAATCGGCCGCACAAGACACCTTGTCAGCACTTTTACCCGTTTTGGACGATTTTGACAGGGCAAAAAAGACCGCCGAAACCAACAACAAACCCGAAGAATTTTCGGAAGGCATCCAGTTGGTTTACCACAAATTATACTCGATCGCGCAATCCAAAGGGCTGCGCCCGATGGAAAGTACGGGTGAAGTTTTCGACCCCAAATTTCACGAGGTTTTCGCCGAAATACCCGCCCCAACTGAAGACATGAAAGGCAAGGTCATTGACACCATTGAAAAAGGTTATTTTTTACACGATAAAATCATTCGCCACGCCAAAGTCGTGGTGGGCAAATAACACAGAATCCTGCAAACAGCATGGCAAAAAGAGATTATTATGAAGTGCTCGGCGTGCCTAAAAACGCCGACAACGACAGCATAAAAAAAGCATACCGCAAGATCGCGATGCAATATCACCCCGACCGCAATCCGGGCGATAAAACTGCCGAGGATAAATTCAAAGAAGCGGCAGAGGCTTATGAAGTGCTCAGCGATGCCGACAAAAAAGCCCGTTACGACCGTTACGGCCACGCCGGACTTGGTCAAAACGGAGGCTTCAGCGGCGGGCGCGGCGGCATGACCATGGACGATATTTTCTCCCAATTCGGCGACATCTTCGGCGACGCCTCGCCTTTTGAGAGCTTTTTTGGGGGCGGATCGCGCGGCGGCGCGCGGGCGCGCGGGCAACAAGGCACCAACCTTCGCATCAAAGTAAAACTCACTTTGGAAGAAATAGCCACCGGCGTAACCAAAAAAATCAAAGTCAAAAAACAGGCGCCGTGTACCACCTGCGGCGGCAGCGGCGCGAAAGACGCCCGCTCGGTGCAGACTTGCACCACCTGCCGCGGCGCGGGCTACGTGCGCCAGGTACGGAGTACATTTTTGGGACAAATGCAGACGACCACCACCTGCCCGACCTGCAACGGTTCCGGGCAAATGGTGACGGCAAACTGCGGAACCTGCAAAGGCGACGGTCGCGTTTTCGCGGAAGAAACGATCGAGTTGGAAATTCCGGCGGGTGTGGCGGAAGGTATGCAGCTTTCCATGAGCGGCAAGGGCAACGCGGGCGCTAAAGGCGGGCCGGCGGGCGATTTGATCATTTCCATCGAAGAAGAACCGCATGAATTACTGATACGCGACGGCAATAACCTGATACACGAATTGTATGTCAATTTTGTGGACGCAGCCTTGGGCACCAGCGTGGAAGTGCCGACGATTGACGGCAAAGTAAAAATCAAAATACCACCCGGCACGCAGGCTGGTAAAATATTCCGCTTGCGCGAAAAAGGATTGCCTTCGGTGCAGGGTTATCAAAAAGGCGATCAGCTTATCAATGTGAATATCTGGACGCCCAAAAAGCTGAGCCACGAAGAGCGCGAAATGCTCGAAAAACTCAGAAATTCGCCCAACTTTCAGCCTTCGCCCGATAAATCGGATCGCAGTTTTTTTGACCGGATGAAGGATTATTTTCAATAAAACTGTTGTGTCGCCGGATAAGCGGGCGGCGCATTTCAAAACCTCAACCCAATTTCCAGATTGATGAAATACCTGAGTCTTTTTGTGTTGGCTGTTTTTGGCGTCGGCTGCGGACCGGATGTACTTTTTGAACAATCCATGCCGGTAGCCGAAACGGGTTGGGCGTATGCAGATTCGCTGGATTTTTCATTTGAAATAGCGGACACGACGAAGGTGTACGACGTAATTTTGGAAGTGGAACACAGCGAGGATTACGGTTTTCAGAATTTGTATGTAAAGACAAATACCGTCTTTCCTTCCGGCAAAACCGACAAGCAGGTTTTATCGCTCGAACTGGCAAATAAGGTTGGCTTTTGGCTCGGAAAGTGCAGCGGCGGAAACTGCCATCCGCGCATTCCCATC
>CALMIT010000136.1 GCA_937864255.1 uncultured Saprospiraceae bacterium | reverse complement strand
GGCGACCACCGAGATCTACACTCTTTCCCTACACGACGCTCTTCCGATCTATTCGCTTTTTGCTAATGCCGCGGCCATGCAACTCGCAGGTATCAGTGCCGAAACGCCCGACCCGAAAGGTGGTAAAATCATACGAGACGGCAAGGGAAATGCTATCGGCGTTTTTGAAGAGCGCGCTATGGATTTGATTTTAGGGGCGTATGAAAGTTATTTGAAAACGCTCACCAAAGAACAATTGACGGAGCGGTGGCTCAAAGGCGTGGAACTCGCGCAGCAAGAATGTCTTAAAAAGGGAATTACTTCTTTTCAGGATGCGGGAGTCTCGCCGGGGAGTGATTTTTTTTCTTCTTCCGAAGAAATTCAAATGTTTAAAAAATTGGCTGAAACCGGGAAGTTACAAATCAGGCTTTGGGCGATGCTCCGCGAAAACTCTGGCACTTTGGAAAGTATTTTGGAAAATTTCCCCATAATCAACGCCGGCGACGGGTATTTCACCTGCCGTGCTATCAAATCTGAAATTGACGGCGCGCTGGGATCGTATGGCGCCTGGCTACTGGAGCCGTATAACGACAAGCCCGGTTTTTCGGGACAGAATACGACAGATTTGGAGGAAATAAAAAAAATTGCAGCATTGGCAATTAAGCATAAAATGCAGCTTTGCGTCCACGCCATCGGCGACAGAGGCAATCGTGAGGTTCTCAATTTATTTGAAGAAGTTTTTAAAAAGTACGAGGTTCAAAACGACCACCGCTGGCGCATTGAACATGCTCAGCACCTGAATCCTGATGATATAAAAAGGATGAAATCCTTGAATGTAATTGCGTCCATGCAGGGCATACATTGCACATCTGATGCGCCCTTTGTTGTAAAACGGCTGGGTGAAAAAAGAGCAAGAGAGGGTGCTTACAATTGGCGGGCACTTTTGGATGCCGGATGTCTGATAGCTAATGGCACGGATGCGCCGGTAGAAGATGTGGACCCGATTCCAAATTTATATGCTTCAGTCACGCGGAGGAGGACTGATTCCGGGCTTGAATTTTTTCCCGATCAGAGCATGAACAGGCGCGAGGCAATCCAATCTTATACATTATCCAATGCTTTTGCTGCTTTCGAAGAAAAGCAAAAAGGAAGCATCAGTCCGGGAAAATGGGCTGATTTTGTCGTTTTATCCCAAAATATTTTTGATTGTTCAGCAGAGGAGTTACTAAAAACCAAGGTGTTGATGACGATAGTGGGCGGAAATGTTAAATTTGAAAAATAAAAAAAGCCCCAAAAATTTGGGGCATCAGAGAGCATAAAAAATTTGGTATTATTTTGTCTCACAGATGTGAGCGATAGTCAAAAAAAATCCCCCGTGACTTTTTTTCTTTCTTCTACACGAAAAAAGAAAAAAGTACAAGGGGGAATTAAAGCGTGTTGTAGTACAAATTAAATATATGTCATGTTTGATTCTCTTCAACTCAATTCAGCACTTCATCTCTAATGATGATATCAACTTGTTGCTGGTGTTGAACATATTTCGCGTCTGAATAATCCGCAGGAGCGCTGATAACCCCGAGCTGCAACAATGCAGCGATAATTAATGATAGCATAGTTTTGTTTTTTATTCCTTTAATAGTTCTTGTTAATAAAATTGATGACACAAATCTATGCACAGCAAAGCCCTATTTCTTAGGCAGAAATCCTAAATAAGAGACAGGCAGAAATTTAACATTATGAATAAAAATATTCTATATATTTTTGATTATCAATTTTTTTGGTTGATCAGAATCTTATCTCAAAATCATGAAAAAAGACTTCCAAAATTTAAAAGAATTAATGGAGGCGATTGGCAATTTCAAATCCGACCGGATTGAGATTTTCAATAAGACACAGGCAAACTCGAAATTCGGCAGTTTTTACAATGAACTTCGCAAGGGTAACATTGACTCAGAAGAATCAGCCATTAAGGTATTGTACGAAGGTAAAAAGGGACAGAGAAAGAATTTTCTCAAACTCAAAAACAGATTTAGAGAAAGGCTTTTAAATACTGTACTCTTTGTTGATTTGAGTAACCCTAAGTTCCAAAATTACAATAAAGCTTTTTATCGGGGGAATAAAAACTTCGCCATTATAAAGGTGCTGAAAGGGCGCGGCGCCCACGGTGCGGCTCAGGAGTTGGCCGAAAAAACCTTTAGAATGATCAGAGAATTTGATTACACCGATTTGAATTTTTTGCTTGCAAATATTTTGAAGCAACACTATGCGCTTTTCGAGCCTAATCAAAAGAAGTATAATATGTTCCGCGATGAGGAAAAACTATTTCTTGAAATTTTGCAGGCCGAAGTGATGGCAAAAGAGTTTTACTTCGAATTGGCCATGCCTTTTACAAAATCAAAAGCTTCAAAACCGGAATTGGTTAATCTTGCCGAAACTTATTGTAGCCGCTTAGCTCCTTTCATGGAAAAAATACAGACGGTTGATTTTATTGATAATGCTTACGGCGTTTATTTTATGCGATACGCTATTGATAATGATATCGCAAACGCCAACCGTATATGTGACCGGGCTTTAAATCTCATGGAGAAAAAGCCTTTTATCCACCGGGGTATTATACCTTTTTTTGCTGCCAACCTTACTTCGGGACTTGTAAAATTGAAAAAGTACGAGGAAGCGCTGAAGACTGTCAAAAAGTATGAGAAAATTCTCGGTTCTCCGGTGTACATGACCACTTTGTACATGGCCCAGTTCATGTTGTTTGTACATACCGAACGATACGACGAAGCGCTGGAATTGCATTGGAAAGTCACGCAACATCCGTCGTTCAAAACCAAAAGCCGTCAAACTCACGAGACATGGAAACTGTACGAAGCCTACCTTTTCCTGTTTTTTAAAGTAGGGAAGTATAAAAACAAGGAGAAAGCAAGCAGCTATATCGGCAACTTTAAGTACGGAAAGTTTTTTAATGAAGTGCCAGCCTTTTCAAAAGATAAAAGTGGTGTAAACGTTTCGATCCTTGTTTTTCAGGTGTTGATGTTTCTTTCGCAGAAAAACTACAACAAATTTATTGACTACGTGGACGCGTTGGCGCGGTACTCGTCGCGATACCTGAAAAAAGATGAAACTTATAGAAGCAACTGTTTTATAAAAATGCTGCAGACCTTGCCGGAAGCCGATTTTCATAAAGTGGCGGTCATTCGAAAGGCAGAGAAATTAGTCAAAAGACTAGAAGAAATGCCTCTGGAGATTGCACCTCAATCAAGCGAGTTGGAAATCGTCCCTTACGAAATGCTTTGGGAAAGTGCGCTTGAGTTGCTGGAATAATTTACCACTTTTACTAACTTCACTTTTGAA
>CALMIT010000135.1 GCA_937864255.1 uncultured Saprospiraceae bacterium | reverse complement strand
AGCGGCTGCGGCCCCTTTGATCCGCAACCACTGACCAGCGTGAGTCTGCCGAGCGGCGGTTCGGGCGCAATAGAATATATATGGCTGTCTTCAACTTCGGGTTGTCCGACCATGATGAGCCAGTCTATTTCAGGTACAAACTCGGCTACGTATGATCCACCGGTATTGACACAAACTACCTGGTTTGTAAGATGCTCGAGAAGAGCCGGCTGTACTGACTGGACTATCGGAGAAAGCAACTGTGTGAAAATAGAAGTGAAAGATTGTCCGTCTATCTGTGCTGACAGATCGGTTACCGACAGCAAAGAATGTTCGAACAGTACTTTGTACACTTTCTATGCAGACGGTTTGGTTTCGGGCATATCCAATGTCAGCAATTATTACAAAGTTCAGAATGGAAAATTTGTAGAATACGAAGACGGCACAGCCAGATTCACGGGTACGTTTGTAAATACCACCAATTCGAATGTAAAATTCGATGCGAATGTACTCTTTACAGGCAGAAAAACCAGCGGCACGCCGAAATCTGCTCATTGCAGCCATTTCACGTTGAATCCTTACAACGTTTACTACTACGATACGACGGAAGGTACTTTGACAGGACTGTCGGCAGTAGCCGGTGGAAAAGTCAAAATCACGCGTAAAGACGCGCCTTTCCATGTAGGTATGGGTGCAAACTTGCACGAGGCAAATCAATTTGGCGCTTCCGGCTGGTTGAATGTTCAGGTTTTGAGCAATCCGACCAACTCCGGTGTCAGTTTGAAAACCAGTGGCACTTATGATTTCAACTGGAGACTTAGCGGCGACCCGATTGCCTGCGTAGAGCCGCCTGCCAATAATTGCAACAAAAAAGTGTTGTTCGTGGTGGGCAGTACCAACCTCGGCAGCGGCGATAAAGACGCAAAACAGAGATTGGTAAATCTCGGTTTTGATGTGACGGTTGTTGACGACGGTGCAGTCAGTCTGAATGATGCAAACGGCAAAGGTTTGGTAGTCATTAGTTCTACTGTCAACTCAGGTTCCGTTTCCGGAAAATTCAAATCTTCTACCATCCAGGTAGTTACCTGGGAAGCCTGGATTTTTGATGAAATGAAAATGACAGGAAGCACAACTTCCGACTACGGAAAATGGGGTGTGACCGACGAGATCAAAATAGTGAATGCTTCACATCCGCTTGCTTCCGGTTTGTCTGGTAAAGTTGAAGTATTCACCAGTTCCCAGAATCTCTCCTGGGGTGCGCCTGGTTCGGGAGCTATCAAGATAGCCGAATTCACGCATACCAGTTCAAAATCACCGCTGTTTGCGTACGAAACCGGCGCTACAATGGTGGGAGGTTTCACGGCGCCTTCGCGTCGCGTAGGATTTTTCCTGGATAACTTTACTGTTTCGAAAATGAATTCGAAAGGCTGGATGTTGTTTGATGCTGCTATCCTGTGGGCTTCCAATTGTCAGGCTCAGGGATCGGGCAGAGCTACCATCCTGACTTTCGACGCCCAACTTGACAGAGGTCAGGTCGCCTTGAACTGGTCAAATAATACCGGTTCTAAAAATGAAAAATTTGTGGTGGAAAGATCGGCAGACGGACAAAATTTTGAGACTATTCTCGAAAGAAGCAGCCTCTCAGCTGACGACACGCCTAAATTTTACGAAGACCTTGATCCGCTGCCGGCTACGGGCGATAATTTCTATCGTTTGAAATTGGTTTATCTCGACGGTTCGTTTGAATATGCGCCGGTTCGCCGCATACATATCAGCGACATCGAGTACTTCGGATTATTCCCGAACCCCGCCAGAAACGAGGTGAATGTTGCCTTGAAAGGTTACGAGGGCAGGGAAATTACGATCCAGGTATTGAATCAGTTTGGTGTCAAAGTGAAAGAAGTGACCATCGAAGAAGCAGATGCCGCTACTTTCCAATTGGATCTAAACGGACTTACCAACGGCGTTTACAGCTTGTGGGTATTTAGCACGGATAGAAAACCAATCGGCAAAAAGCTGATCATCGAACGACTGTATTAATACTAAAATGAGATGAAAATATTAGCCGCTTCCTTTTACGGGAAGCGGCTTTTTTATTTTTAGCCTGGTTTTTGCTTTTCTCACGCAGATTTGTAAACTGCCATTTATCAAAAAAAGGAGGCAAAAAAAATCCTGAAAAAATTCATTTTGGCTTAATTTTGGTTTACGTAAAAGCATTACCCCCATTTGAAACTATCAGACACTCCACATTGTTAGCTCCCCCATTCTTGAACTTCGCACCCTAATTTTAGCGCATTTTTTTATTTAAAGCCCTATCGGCTAAAGCGGCACTTACATCCTAACCTTTATTCTATTCTTTCCCCCCGGAGAAGTCCAAGCTATTTTCTTAGCTCTGACGCATGAGAATATTTCTTATGGCGGTCTGGCTGAGTTGAAATGCTTTGATCTGATTTTTATAAAGTACCTATTAACTATCTGCACATGAAATCATGGCACAACGATTCAAATTCAAAAGTTGCCGGGGAGATTATAAATCTTTGTCAACTCACCTTTATTCCATCCATAACCGATTCGGTAAAACATTCATTAAAAATTATACTCAATAAAAACCCTTTTTGCCGCTAAGTGAGCCGGCAAAAACCAAATGAAGGCATATCCAAAAGTATCTTTTCAAACTTGAACACACTCGCCGGAAATTTTCTCTATAACCTGTACAACAAAAGACCAATGGCATTTTTAAAACTTTACACCGGAAAACTTTTTGAGTTTGTTCTGAGCTATTCACGAAGGCAATTTACCCGGCTCGAACCGGCTTTGCGAAAAAGTCAATCTTTACCATGTTTTTCAACAGGGGCAGTTTTTGTTTTCCTGGTTGCTTGCATGGTTTTGCTTTTTCCGATTTTTACAAATGCTCAAACGACTATTACCAAAAGCATTACAGCCGGAAGCGACGATGCGGAAGAAAACGGACCAAACGGCATTCTGCCTGCCCCCGGTTTTGTAAACCTGACCAGCCCGGATCTTGAACTGGTTCGCGACGAGCAGACGCTTTCGTCAGGCGACCAGATAATCGGTTTGCGTTTCACAGGAATGACAATTCCGCAGGGCGCGACAATCACCAATGCCTATCTGACTTTCAGAGCAATCACGCCGGATTTACTGAACATACTGAGCGGCCCGGCCAGCCTGACTATCAAAGGCGAAGCTGTAGATAATGCGACCACTTTCGTATCCAGCGGCAATAATTTTAATATAAGCAGCCGGAGTACGACCAGTTCATCTGCCGGCTGGGTCATCAACTCCTGGACGCCCGGCACTAATGTAAATTCTCCTTCCATCGTACCGGTAGTGCAG
>CALMIT010000134.1 GCA_937864255.1 uncultured Saprospiraceae bacterium | reverse complement strand
AAAGTGACCAAAACTTTTCCCAATCAACTCGGCGCTACGCTGGCAGAAATATTGACGGAAGGCGACATCGATCCCAAACTCCAAGAGCGCCTCAACGGCGAAGATTTGGAGCGGGCGTACAGATTTCGCAATATGGCGGAGGGCGACGACGAAGTGGCAAACATGATCAACTCCGCAAAAAAACTGGAAGGTTCGGTCAGAAACACCGGCATACACGCCTGCGGCGTCATCATCACACCCGACGACATTACGAAATACGTACCCGTTTCCACCGCAAAAGACAGCGAGCTGATCGTGAGTCAATACGACAACTCGGTCGCCGAATCTGCCGGCTTGCTTAAAATTGACTTTCCCGGACCGCGCACGCTCACGATTATCAAAGACGCCGTAAAACTGATCAAACAGACGCGCGGCGTCGAAATTGATCCCGACGAAATTCCTCTCGACGACCCACTCACTTACGAACTTTTTCAAAAAGGCGAAACGGTCGGCATTTTCCAATACGAAAGCGCGGGAATGCAGAAATATATGAAGGAATTGAAGCCCACCTCTTTTGAAGATTTGATAGCAATGAACGCGCTGTACCGCCCGGGGCCGCTGGCTTACATTCCGAGTTTTATCGCACGCAAACACGGACGCGAGCGCATCAGCTACGATCTGCCCGCGATGGAAGAATACTTGCAGGAAACTTACGGCATCACGGTGTATCAGGAGCAGGTGATGTTGCTTTCGCAAAAATTGGCGGGCTTTACAAAGGGCGAAGCCGACGTTTTGCGGAAAGCAATGGGTAAAAAACAAAAATCCGTTTTGGATAAAATGTACCCGAAATTTATAGCAGGCGGCGCCAAAAACGGACATCCAAACGAAGTTTTGGAAAAAGTGTGGAAAGACTGGGAAGCCTTCGCCAGCTACGCCTTCAACAAATCGCACTCTACCTGCTACGCCTACGTGGCTTTCCAGACGGCGTATTTGAAAGCCAACTACCCGGCAGAATTTATGGCTTCGGTGCTCACGCACAACAAAAGCGACATTTCAAAAATCAGTTTTTTCCTGCGCGAATGCAGGCGCATGGGCATTGACGTGCTCAGTCCCGACGTGAATGAATCCGACTCCGATTTTACGGTGAATAAACAGGGACAAATCCGTTTCGGACTTTCCGCGCTGAAAGGTTTGGGCGAAGGTCCGGTGGAGGAAATTTTGAAAGAAAGAACTCAAAATGGTCCGTTTCAGTCAGCTTTTGATTTTGTGCGGCGGCTAGACAACAAAGCGTCCAATAAAAAAGTGTTGGAAAGTCTGGTGTACGGCGGCGGCTTCGACTGTTTTGAAAACGTGCACCGCGCTCAGTATTTCGCGCAGTCCGACAAGTACGAAACTTTCATTGAACACCTGATCAAATACGGCAACGCTTTTCAGGAGCGGCAGCAGCAGAGCACGATGAGCCTTTTCGGCGAACTGGACGAGGTGCAAATGCCGGAGCCTGAATTTCCGCAGGGTGCGCCCTGGAGTCTGATCGAAAAACTGGAGCGCGAAAAGGAAGTCACGGGCATTTACATCAGCGGACACCCGCTCGACGATTACCGCCTCGAGGTGGAAAATTTTACGACCTGCCCGCTGGATGAAATCGAAAATCACCGCAACAAAACCATCAAAATCGCCGGCATCGTGACCAAAGCCAATCACCGCATCAGCCAGAAAGGAACCGGCTGGGGCGTGTTTGTCATCCAGGATTACAACTCTTCGCTGGAGTTTCCGCTTTTCGGCGACGATTATCAAAAATTCAAAGGCTTTTTTGAACCGGGTCAGTGCCTGTTTTTGACGGGCATGTACGAACTGAAATGGGGCAGTTCAGATGAATTTCAATTCCGCGTAAAAGAGGTGACGCTGCTCGCCTCGGTGGGCGAAAGTATGGCAAAAAGCATCACCCTGAAACTGCCCGTGGAAAACCTGACCGAAGACATTTTGAAATCTATCGAAAAGGTCTGCAAAAAACACAAGGGCAAGCACCAACTCCGCCTGCTACTGCTCGACCACACCAACCGCAACAGTCTCGAATTCACCTCAAAATCTAAAAAAGTGCGCGTGGACAACGACCTCGTCGGCGCTTTTGCTGATTTGGGAATCGAGTATGTGGTGGGGTGAGAGGAGTGACGAGGTTGGAATGATGAATGTGGAATATAGGAATTATAGCAGACAAAGATTTTTTAGAATAAATTGACGTTCATATAAACACAGGCAATGAGCCGTTGAAAACCAGTATCTTTGTAAAAAATATTTTATGCTAATCGAAATACCGGACGCTGCCATTCGTCAAGCCAATTTCTCCGAAGATGCAGTAAAATTGGAAATAGCAATCGTTTTATTCCGGGAAGAAATTTTTACCCTTGGACAGGCAAGTGAGTTTTTGGGCGTGCCTCAGCTTATTTTTCAAAAAGAACTTGCAAAACGTAAAATTCCCGTTCATTACGATGTGGAAGATTTTCATG
Organism: uncultured Saprospiraceae bacterium; assembly: GCA_937864255.1. GTDB lineage: Bacteria > Bacteroidota > Bacteroidia > Chitinophagales > Saprospiraceae > JAGQWW01. The sequence continues at coordinate 1,297 of CALMIT010000134.1, read as the reverse complement.
AAGATTTGAAAACATTACGCGAACTTCCATGATTGTCGTGAGCGATACGTCGCCGATTTCCAACCTTTTTGTCATTGGAAAACTCGAACTCCTTCGCGATGTTTTTCAAAAAGTCATTATTCCCCCTTCTGTATTTGACGAATTAATGAAATTAAAAGATTTCGGGTATAAAGTGGAGTTTCTCAGTGAATTAAATTGGATTGAAGTTCGACACCCTAACAATCAAAAAGAGGTCAAATTATTACGATTATCACTTGATGCCGGAGAGAGCGAAGCAATAGTTTTGTCTAAGGAAATACATGCGGAATTACTTTTGATTGATGAACGTTTTGGAGCAAAAAAAGCAAAAGACTTTGGACTTAAAACTATCGGTTTGTTAGGCGTTTTGGTTAGAGCTAAAAGGATGAATTTTATTATAGAACTAAAACCCTTATTAGATGAACTGGAAAATAATGCAGGTTTTTGGATGAGTGAAAAATTAAAAAAAGAGGTCTTAAAAAGTGTTGGAGAATAAGTAGATACCTATCACTATCCGGATTTAAAAATAATTGAATTTAAAATTCAAATAGGCTTATAAAATTTCTAATCAGATAACCTTTATGCAAAAAATCCTCATCAAAATAATAGCGGCCTTGACCGTGATTATCTTCGCCACAGCTTGTCCGGTGGGCATTGATCATGCGCCCGATACGCCGGGCAACGTCAAAATAGACAAAAGACTGATCGGCGCCTGGGCGACGGCAAACAAACAAGCCGCCATACAAAAGATCGTCGTCAAAAAACTAGACGAAACGACTTACGCCGTAGAAGTCACCGAAAAATCGGACAATTTCCTGGCTGACGAAACCAAATATTCGAGCTGGCTGACAGAAATTGACGGGCAGCAATTCATCTACTCAAAACCGGCAAGCGGCAAAAATCAATACTTCACCTACCACCTCAAAATAGACGGCAAAGACCAATTCACCATCAGCGACGTGGGCTTGCTGGACAAAGGCGTGGACGGCGTCACTTCCACCCGCACTTTCCGCGAAGAAATTTCGAGGTCATTAAAAATGAAAGATTGCCTCACCGAGCCGGTGGCATACACCCGCGAAAAATGATTTTATGAAAAATTATTTTTTAGTTTCTACCTCGATGATTTTCATCCTGTTGGCCGGCGCTTGCAAAAAAGAAAAGATGAATGATTGCCAATTGACCGATCAGGTTATGCGCATCGCTTATTATTACGGCTCGGATTCCGCCTCACTCAATTTTGTATATTACCAGACGGGGTTGCTCTCCAAAACGGTGTCCG
>CALMIT010000133.1 GCA_937864255.1 uncultured Saprospiraceae bacterium | reverse complement strand
ATCTCGCGAATCGGCGGAGGCGACAAAGATTTTCTAAATACATTTTTCATAATCAAAAACTGTAAAGGCACGAAAAATTAGCCGGCAAAGGTAGCATTGGTTATCCACAAAGTGTTAGTTATTTTAAATAGGAGGTTTATCCTAAAGGCTTATTTTTGCAAACATTTCAAAAAAATCTTTTTGCAAAAAAATTTGCCAAATACTATGAAGTTCACTGTTCCTTCATCTGATCTTTTAAAAAAACTGCAGTCAGCCGCCGGAGCCATCGGCTCTACCAATGTGCTGCCGATACTCGAAGATTTTCATTTTTCCATAAAAAATAACCACCTCTCCATCACCTCCAGCGACCTCGAAACATCCATCATGACCGGCATGGAAGTGATAAGCGACGGCGACGGCGCGGTGGCCGTACCCGCCAAAATTCTGCTGGATACTTTGAAAGCGTTGCCCGGACAGCCCATTACTTTTTCGGTAGATGAAAAAAATTTTGGCATAGAAATCACTTCTTCGTACGGAAAGTATCGCCTGGCAGGCGAGAACGGCGAAGATTTTCCTACCATCCCGTCGCCGGAAGAGGGGGAAGACAAAGTGACCATACCCGCGCCGAATCTGGCAAACGCCATCACCAATACACTTTTCGCGACCAGCAATGACGACCTGCGTCCCGCGATGACGGGGGTTTATTTTCAGGTGGATTTTTCAAAAGTGACCTTCGTGGCTACCGACGCGCACAAGCTGGTGCGTTTTTCGCTGACCGACGTGCAAAGCCAGGTTTCCACTTCTTTTATCGTACCCAAAAAAGCGCTCAACCTGCTTAAAAATATTCTGCCGGCGGGCGGAGACGTCAGCCTGAGTTTTAATAAAGCCAACGCCTTTTTTGCTTTTGATGATTCACTGCTGGTGTGCCGGCTTATTGATGCGCGCTATCCCGACTACAATGCCGTCATCCCGGTAAACAACCCGAATTTGCTGACGCTGAGCCGTACGGACTTTCAAAATTCCCTGCGCCGTATCGCCATTTATGCCAATAAAACTACCAACCAGGTGATACTGAATCTGGTTGAAAACAGTCTGACCATTTCTGCCCAGGATTTGGATTTTTCAAACGAAGCGACCGAACAGCTTGTCTGCACCTATGAAGGCAGCCCGATGCAAATTGCTTTCAATGCAAAATTTTTGGTTGAAATGCTC
>CALMIT010000132.1 GCA_937864255.1 uncultured Saprospiraceae bacterium | reverse complement strand
ACGCTTAAAATAGGTACACCCAAAGAAAATAATAAAATTGTTTCTTCTGAGGACTTGATATTGTTCCCGAATCCGGCGTCAACTTTCTTGAATATTAAACTCAATGGAGTGACTCTGATGGAAAAAATTGAAATATTTGATTTCTCAGGTCGTAAGGTTTCGGAAAATGTTAATACAACCGATAGAATTGGCGTTCCAATAAATCATCTTGAGAATGGACTTTATGTTATCCGCGTAAAGACCGAAACGGGAGTGATTACTAAAAAATTCGAAGTAATGCGCCCATAAAATCATAGTTAAGCAATAAAGCATTCATTATAATTCGTGGAATTTTATCATTGTAAGTGAGTCGCACATTATTATGTGCGACTTTTTTTTACCTGCCAACCTTTCATCTTTTTCATTTTTCTTCACAATGAAGGCTTTTTGCAGGTCTTCGTGTGAATATCTTCCTCCTTAAAAGAGAGCTTTTATACATTTTTAAAGAAAGTGTACAAAAAATTATTTTTCACAAAGGAAAAAATTTGTCTTAGTTCTTAGACAAATGCTGTTGCATATTTGTATCGTGATTGAAAGCAAAGAGGACGAGAGATAAAAAACGCTATTTAAGTTTAGCGTTTCAAAGGTTGATTATGTTCATGGGATTATAATTTGTTAGTAGCAAGTCGTCCCGAACCCTCATGGACGGCTTGCTATTTTTTGAATCTCAAAAGAATCAACCACTTGACAAAGTTGCATATGTTCATGGGATTATAATTTGTTAATAGTGAGCCGTCCCAATCTTATCGAAAGGGACGCTTACTATTTTTAAGTTATTTTCTCTGGAAAGATAAATGGCAAGTACATAAATAAAAAAAGCTAGTTGGTGGGACAACTAGCCTTCAAGTTCGCGTTCATGGGATTAACCTGTTAATAGCAGTACATGGGAATTCTTAATTGGGATTAAGATTGTGCCTCAAAGGTACATTATTCGTAAGGAAAGATCAAAATTTTTCCTGAAGTTATTTTTATATTTTTTTCTATTTGTTTGAATCAAAAAAGAGAAGCCGGAACCTCAAGGTTCCGGCTTCTCTTTTTGTTTTACAGCTTATTTTGATTAATTAAATCAAGCAGTTCGTCCCGGTAATTTTTACCGATGGGGAGGTGTTTTATTTGACCTTTTTCCGAAACTTCTACCATATTTCCGACAATAGCCATTACTTTATCCATATTCACAATAAAGGAGCGGTGTATTCTTCTAAACAGGTTTTCAGGTAGTTTATCCTCGAGGCTTTTCATGGTCTGAAGCGTAATCACACGCCCTGTTTCCATGCGGATGATGACATAGTCTTTTAGCCCTTCTATGTAAATTATATCCGCAAATTTTACCCTTACGAGTTTTTTATCAGCTTTGACAAAAAAGGACTCCTGATCATCAGCTGCGGAAAACTGAGTACTCTTTTTTTGTAAATCAATGTGTTCCTTAACTTTATTAACAGCCTTCATAAATCTTTCCATCGAAATCGGTTTTAGCAGATAGTCGGCAGCATTTAATTCAAAACCTTCCAAGGCATAGTTTGGATATGCTGTGGTGAAAATAACCTGAGGCGGTCGGATCAGCGTTTTCAAAAAATCTATGCCAGTTAGTTGAGGCATTTGGATGTCCAAAAACATAAGATCAATATCGTGTTTTTGCAAAGCATCGTTGGCTTCAAGCGCATTGCTGCATTTTTTTACAAGATTCAACTCCGGCATTTGTTCTATGTAAGTTTCAAGAACATCCTGAGCCAAGGGTTCATCATCTACAATTATTACGTTGATCATTTTATTAACTGATTTTAGATATTTTAAAAAGTAGTGGACGAAAGTTAATCAATCCAGGCGAATTATTAATTGAACGGTGAAAGAATTAGGGCTGTCGGTAATTGTCAGTTCATGTTTTCGAGGATAAAGCAAAGCCAGACGTCTCTTTACGTTTACCAGACCGATACCTCCCGGACGACGGTGTTCCTGATTCGGCAGGCTGTCTGGTTTGCTGTTCGTGACTTGAAAATCTACCGTATGATTTTCTATCCTTATCGTGGTGTGTACATAACCTTTTGAGATGTGATGACTCAGACCGTGTTTGAAACAATTTTCCAAAAAAGTAATGAACATCAACGGAGCTATGCGCAGATTGCCGGGATTTCCTTCGACCGAGAGGGTGATTTCGACATGCTGCCCTTGTCTGAGTTTTTCAAGGTCGAGATAATTGCTCAGGTAATTGATTTCTTTAAATAAAGGCACGTATTTTTCATTACACTCATAAAGCATATAACGCAGCATTTCTGACAACTTGATAACAATTTCCGGCGCTTTTTCTGATTTTTTTAAAGTAAGCGCGTATAAATTATTGAGCGTATTGAAGAGAAAGTGCGGGTTTATCTGCGATTTTAAAAATTGTAATTCAGATTGAATAGTTTCTTTTTCCAATTGCGATTTATTGCGTAACCCGCGCGCCCAATCCGTCATGATGTTGAAAACAGTGGATGCGCCGCCTATCAAAAAAGTGGACAGAAAATACAAATTTTGATTGTGTACCAAAGTAGCCTGCAAGGCGGGCTGGTCGGCAAATTTGAAATAAAGAACGATGACTTTGAGCGGCGTGATGATGATGGTGACCAAAATCAGTAAACCCAGGTAAGTGAAAATTTTACTTTTATTCAGGTAATTGGGAATCAAATAAAACAGGTTAAAATAAACGACAAGCGCATAAAAAAAAACATTGATCAACTCATTGCTCAGCGTAAACCAAAAATCATGACCCACGCCTTCTATAAAAATCAGGAGCAGCAACAAAGAAAACCAAAACAGCGCGTGGTACACGATGCGCGTGGTGAGCAATACATAAGCCCGATTAAAGAATTCTGATTTTACGATTGACGACATTCCCGTATTTCTGTTCCTGGCTGTTTTAAAATTATGCTGCGAAACAAGCTATTTCAGGTCTAAGATGGCAATATTTTAGATGAATTTGTGAATCCGAAAGATTAGATGTTTTCATCAGCGCATTTAGATTTGACTGGTGATTCGCTATTGAAAGATTTGTACTTTTGCGCCCGAAAAATTTATGCGATGGTTTATTTGACAAGACGCGAAAGATTCAACGCCGCCCACAAACTCTGGGTGGATGAATGGACAAAAGAAAAAAACCTGGAAATGTTTGGAAAATGTGCCAATCCTAACTGGCACGGGCACAACTATAATCTTTTTGTGACGGTAAAAGGAAAGCCCGATCCCGTCACCGGTTTTATCGTAGATGTGAAAAAAATGAGCAAGATTATTCAAAAAGAAATAATCGAAAAACTGGATCACGCCAACCTGAATTTAGATGTAGATTTTATCCCGCGGGGTATGCAGCCCACTACCGAAAATTTGGTGATACTTATTTGGAAACAACTTGAGCCGCATATATCCGGCTGCCGGCTACATGCGATTCGTCTCGAAGAAACAGAAAATATTTACGCTGAATATTTTGGCGAGTAAACCTTTCCACAAACCCGTTTTCAGGTCTGCTCTTTTGGAAGCAAAATCCAAAGTCTGCCGTAGTGATGAAACCGTGAAGCCTTAATTTGGGCTTCTTTTCCAACTCCGCAATACAGGTCAATGTGCCCCGGCCCGCCGATTTGCCCACCGACATCTTGCGCCATTAAAAATCTATACTGATGTCCGATGCAATTTCCATTTTTATCAAACTCGGGAATAGCGGCAAGCAGAACGCTGCCCAGCGGGATGTACCTTTTATCTACGGCTATCGAATAATCTTCGGTGAGTTGCACATTACCCGCACCCAGCGGTCGGCCGCCTTTTTTTCTAAAAAAAGTATAAGAAGGATTTTGCTGCAAGACGGAATCGCGCAGGTGCAGATTTTCATCCAGAAAATTTTTGATGGTTTCCATCGTGAGGTCAGATTTGGGGGGCATCATTTTATTTCTGGTGATATACTTGCTGATGCTACGGTACGGATGCCTGTTAGTGCCGTCGAAGGCTAGGTAAGTAGTTTTTTTATTTGGAAATTTGATAAATCCGGAACCTTGTACCTGCATGAAATAAATATCCACCGGATTATCCGCAAAAGCTATTTCCAGATTTCTATTATTCAAAATTTGCTTCTTGCCCTCGATTTCTTTTCGCGAAGGCAGCGGACCTACCCAGTTCTCCGGTCTGCCGTAAATCGGATATTTGAATTTTTCATCCGGGGCATCTTTCGCGTTGATTACCGGCGTAAAATAACCGGTAAAATAAACATTTCCGCGCCCGTCCTCTCCGCGTAGCTGATAGGCGTCAAGCTGATTTTGCAAGTCGGTTGGAAAAGTATATTGCCACTCAAGCAGCATTCGTACCGTGTTTTCCAGTTGTGATTTGGTGATGCGTTGCCCGCCGATATTCCAGTTGCTTGATTGTCGGTAAGTTCTCAAAAGACGGAGTTGATGCTGCAAACCCGCCACCAGTTTTTCATCCATAAAAGGAAGCCCGAAAGTATCTAATTCTCTATGAGTCAAAACGTTGGGCAGTGCCTGTGCGCCTTTTATTTTGCCATTGCGCATGACGACGGAAGAGGCGTCTTTTTCCGGGCTGTTTTCGTTTACCTGTTTTTCCATGCGTGATTTGCTCAGGCTGTCGCAGTTTTGTACAAACAGCGCGAGCAAAATCAGAAGGAGTACAGCAGGTCTCGTCATGGTGTTAAAATTAGACCTTATTTTTGAAAAAAATAATTCGACTTCGGGTGTGAAAGTGCTGTTGTTGATTTTAGCTACTTTCGGGTTTGCAAAACGCATATAAATAGCGGTTTGTTTTTCGAATAATTGCCAAAGCCCGGTTTTACTTTTTTATCATGAAAAAAATCATTTTGCGGTTTGGTCTTTTGGCGGCATCCCTGCTGGTGCTTTTCCAACTGGGAAAATATTCTCTGATCGTCACCGGGTTTTCTACCGAATTGCTGCTCACCTTGTTTGGTTTTTTGTTTGTGGCTGTGGGCATTGCCGCCGGCAAAATTCTATTTTTTCAGCCATCGCTCCAGCAAACCGAAAACGATAAAACCGCGTTGGCAGACGCGGAAGCGATATTGAACCGGTTAAACATCAGTCGCCGCGAATTGGAAGTATTGATGCTGGTGGCAAAAGGTTTTTCCAATCTTGAAATCGCCCGGCAACTTTTCATTTCCGAAAGTACGGTAAAAACGCACGTTTCAAATTTGCTGCTCAAGCTGGATGCAAAACGCCGCACCGAAGCGGTACAAAAAGCTAAAAATCTCGGTCTGATTCCCTAAAATCAAATCCTACGAAAGTACCATTTTGATAAAATCCTACTTTCGACTGAACGCCGATTCTGCACAAAGCGCTTTTTTTGAGAAAATTTTTTTCACTAAAAAATAACGGAAATGAATAATCCAATTTATCGCTTTGGGCTTATCAGTGCGGCTATTTTGTTCGTCTTTTCGTGGGGAGAATGGCTGGTTCTCGGTACTTCGGTATCTTATTCTACGGCAGAATTAATAGGTTATGCCAGTATTTTATTGTCGCTTCTTTTCGTCTTTTTTGGCATTCGCGCTTATCGCGATAAAGTGTCGGATGGCAGGATAAATTTCGGCAAAGGGCTAAAAGTAGGCGTAATGATCTCGATTTTTCCGTCTGTAGTAGCGTTTATCGGAGGCGCGTTGTTCACTGTTTTTTTCGGTGAAGAATTTAAAGAATATGCCATCAATGATTTTAGAAAAAACAGCTCGCCAGAAGAATTTGAATCCATGATGAAACAAATGGAATCTATGGGCGATCTTGCTGAAAACCCGCTTTTTCAGGGCATAATCATGTTTCTCACAGTATTGGTTATTGGTTTTATCGTCAGTGTGATCTCCGCCTGGATTTTGAAAAGAGCTTAGAAAATAACCGGCGATTGAGCAGTGTAAAAAGCCGTTCGACAAGCGTCGAACGGCTTTTTTATTTATCAAATATTAATTATCGGCAGCAGTTTTTTTGCCGGCTTTCTTTGCAGCGCCGTTACTTTCTGCCGGCCCTTCGATGGCGCCTTTTACCGTTTTCATGATTCTTTCCACGACGCGGTAAGGATCCATGTGTGATGCGGGACGGCGGTCTTCGAGATAACCTCTCCAGCCCTGCGCGGTAGAAACTGGTATGCGAATCGAAGCGCCGCGATCGCTCACGCCCGCGCTGAATTTGCGGATGCTTTGCGTTTCGTGCATGCCAGTGAGGCGCTGCTCATTGTCAGAGCCATACACTTCGATATGTTCGCGGTGCGCCAGGCGGAATTTTTCCAAAATATTGTCAAACAACTCTTTGCCTCCAACTTCGCGCATTTCTTTGGTCGAAAAATTGGCGTGGCAGCCTGAACCGTTCCAGTCGCCTTTGATAGGTTTTGGATGGAATTCCACTTTCACGCCGTGTCTTTCGGCCACTCTGTAGAGCAGGTAGCGCGCAAGCCAAAGATCGTCGGCAGCACGTTTGCCTTTACCAAAAACCTGGAATTCCCACTGACCCAAAAGCACTTCGGCATTGATACCCGTGAGGTTAAGCCCCACTTCGAGGCAAAGGTCAAAATGCTCTTCCACCAAATCTCTGCCGGCCACATTATCCTGTCCTACTGCGCAGTAGTAAGGACCTTGCGGACGCGGATAACCGTGCTTTGGAAAACCGAGTGGCAGACCGTCTTTTGTCAAAACGTATTCCTGTTCGAAACCGAACCAGAAATTTTCATCGTCCTCGTAATTGTGGCGGGGAAATGTAATGGGTGGAGGGGCGGTCGCGTCGAG
>CALMIT010000131.1 GCA_937864255.1 uncultured Saprospiraceae bacterium | reverse complement strand
TATGACCCCGGCGTTATTACTCAGACTACTTACTATATTCGCTGTTCGCGGCGGTCGGAGTGTGTAGATTTTACAGGGAAGTCAAATATTGTCGCCGTACAACTTTTTGACGCTCCAAAAATAGACACTGTCATCACGAGTAATCTTAGTTGTTTTGACAGCAATGACGGAAGTATTGATTTACAAATTTCGGGAGGTCAGACGCATTATACATTCAGTTGGGATCCTGATCTTGGAAATGTGGAAGACCCAACCGGCTTATCTGCTGGCACTTATACCGTGACCATTCTTGATGCCAATGTCTGTGGAGTTATTACCGAAGTCACGCTCCTGCAACCGGACGAAATTGTACCACGAATTAAAGTTTTCATTGCCGATACGTGCAATTATGCATCGGGAGGTACTGTCGTCATTACAGCGACAGGAGGCGTCGGGCCTTTGCAGTTTAGCTGGAGCGATCCGCAAAACAGCCAAACTGATACGCTGACCGACCTGCCCGGAGGTACATATTACGTTACCATTTCGGACTCCACAGGGTGTATGGTTATTGATTCGGTTTTTGTGCCGCTCCCGGATACATTTCAGTTTAGTTTTACAAAAGAAGATGTGTCGTGTTTTGGCGCTGCCGACGGCGCTATTGACCTGAGTATAATTGGAGGAGCCGTTCCTTACCAGTTTGACTGGAATCCTTCTTTTGGAAATGTGGAAGACCTCGACGGTTTGTCGGGAGGAATTTACCAGGTCACCGTTTTTGATGCGAACAGGTGCAGCATTAGTGCTGAAATTGAAATTTTTGAGCCGGCTCAAATTATCACGACCATTTCCATGCAAATTGATACCTGCAATTATGATTCGGGAGGAACAGCCATCGTGGAAGTTGTCAATGGTGTCGGACCAATTCAGATCTTGTGGAGCAACGGCGCTACAACTGACACACTTGCCGGCGTGCGTGGCGGTACGTATTTCGTCACCATCACCGATAGTACGGGCTGTGCAGTAGTGGATTCGGTAATTATCCCCCTCCCCGATCCTTTTAATTTTTCTTTTGACAAAGAAGATGTATCCTGCAATGGTCTTTCCGATGGTTCGGTCATCGCCACAGTAAGCGGCGGAACCGGCGGCTACCAATATCTGTGGAATGATCCGGATCAAACGACACAACCAGAATTGGACAGCCTGATCGCAGGCACTTATATACTAATAGTGACAGATTCCGCAGGATGTTCGAAATCAGATTCGGTCATTATAAACCAACCGGATACGCTGAAAGTAAGCATCATACCGACGCCGGCAGGATGTAATCAGTCGGGCGGAAGAGCCGCTGCAAATGCAAGCGGCGGAACCGGGCCTTACACTTTTTTGTGGAATGACAGCAACGCCCAAAATACGCCAACTGCCATTAATCTTACCCCCGGCATTTATACGGTTAATATTTCCGATTTCAACGGATGTACGGTGACGGATAGCGTAGAAATTACTTTCATAACGGGGAATGTCAGCCTGGATATTTTTAAAGAAGACGCGACCTGCAATGGTAGCGGCGACGGAAAAGCCTGGGCAATTCCTTCCGGCGGAGCAGCGCCTTATACTTTTTTATGGAGCGATCCGGCCGGGCAAACAACGGACACGTTATTCAACGTAAATTTTGGTGTTTATTACGTCACTGCCCGCGACGTGGACGGGTGTGAAGCAACCGATTCAGTAACCATTGATTATTTATCAGATATTCAACTTTCACTTCAAAAAACTGACATCACCTGCTTCGGCGACAATAACGGCGCTATCCAATCGCAAGTTTCGGGGGCTTTTGGTAGTGTCTCGTATCAGTGGAGCAATTCTGCGGTCGCGCCAAATATTTCTAACCTGTCGCCCGGAGTTTACCATCTGAATATCGTGGACAGTTTGGGGTGTAATGCCTCCGATTCCGCTGTTATTCTGGAACCGGCTTTGTTGATTTGTGATATTACCATCACGTCAGATTACAATGGTTTTGACATCAGCCGGTACGGCGGTACCGACGGTTCGGTGCGGGCAACAGCTACCGGCGGAACGGGGACTTATACTTTCATCTGGTCAAACGGAAGAACCGGGAGCAATCAAATCGGACTTCTCGCCGGAAATTACGGATTGACCGTGACCGACGCCAACGGCTGTACCTGTGAAAGCGACGTGACGCTCACACAACCCGCAAGAATAACAGGATTCACCTGGCACGATCTCAATGAAAATGGCATTCAGGAAAATAATGAACCGGGACTTGCCGGCGTCCATGTGATGCTCAACGGCGCCGATATTAATGGCAACCCGGTTACCAAAAATACTTTTTCAAACGGGCTGGGTATTTATACATTTGATACTATCAGGACGGGCGACTATCATGTAACTTTTGGTACGCCGGTCAATTTTTTAATTACCCAGCGGGATGCCGGCAACAACGATAACCTGGACAGCGACGCCGATCCGGCTACCGGCGTGAGCGATACTTTTTCAATACAAACCGGTCAGGTGGCAGACAGAGACTGCGGTTATAAATTTTACAACCCATCTA
>CALMIT010000130.1 GCA_937864255.1 uncultured Saprospiraceae bacterium | reverse complement strand
ACAAGTTGTGGAAAGCGTATGAAAAGCATACAAAGGCAGCCACTCGCCGGCGCCACACCTGTTTACCGGCCGCACTCTCCAGTAATACGCTTTATTCTCGTCGAGCAAAACACTGATATTGGTGTAGGAGGTGGTGGTTACATTATTTGATTGGTACACAATCTGACCGGACAAAAATGCAGGATTGGTAGCAAGCTGAAACTGGTAAAATTCGGCATCAGCCGCTCCCATCCATTTAAAAGTAGGTACTTCATTCAGCCCTGTAGCGCCGTTTGCCGGCTCAATAAGTTCTATGGCAGAAAAATCATTTGAAACCAAATCCAGAACTATTTCGCGATGGAGCGTGTCACCGCCGTCGGTATAAATAATTAAAGGCACGACCAGACTGCCGGAACCAAGTCCGTTTTCGAGCATCAGCGAAAGCGTAGCTGACTCGGAAGGCTGAACTTGATTTTTTGACAAAGCGGCTGTCACTCCCGAGGGAAGTGTCGAAGCGATTTCAATGTTGATCGTTTCCGAAAAATTCAAAAAAGACGCAGTCGAAATATCCACATCCAAAGCCGTCGGAAGGCAAGCGTAATAATAAGTAGGCGTAATCGAAACAGCATATCCGGGCATATCCGGCGCTGTGATGCTAAAGTTTTTACGCGAAATATTGAAGAAAATATTATCGGCAGCTTCCACGCGCACCCGGGCGCGGTTGGTTAGTTGGTTTGGCATAAAGACTTTTTCGGCGCCATCGTTTGGCGTGTTGGAAGCCAAAGTGATGGGGTAAGTATATCCGCCGTCCAGCGACAATTTGATATTGACCGATTTGCAATTGACCGGCGATTTGTCAGAATCGGCCAAATTCCAGGCAATTTCTACCTGTTCGCCCGCTTTTATTGCAGTCGTATTTTGATCCGGATAAGTCAGCGCGAAAGGCTCGGCATTGTCGTCTGTTTTAAATCTTACTTCATCCCAAACCACCCCGCCTGCTACTGCGCCATTATCACGCACCACAAACCTGAAAGTAAAATCACGGGCATAATCAGCTAAAATTTCATACGGAAGAGGCCCCGAATCGCCCAAAAGAATATCCAATTTTGGGAAAGTTCGTTTAAAAGCATTTACCGAGGGCGGGTAACTCCTGTAAATCGCGCAGTTGCCTTCCGGTTGACCCATTGTAACGGGACTAATGGCGTGATCCTGCTGATCCCAGTTATACGAGAGCACATCGCCATCAGGATCGGTCGCTTTTGCTTCCAACTCAAACGGAGTACCATTGGGTATATAGAACCCACTTTGATAAGGAAAATCAATCACCGGATAATGATTGCCGGGCAGGTCTATGTCCGGACAGACATTACCTGTACCAACTCTGCTGTGTCGGTACATTTGTTCCAAAGAGCATGAATGAAAGTAATCGTCATTATTTCCCTGTACATTATTGATGCCGAGACAGGCTCCGGCATACGACATAATAGTGGTACCGCTGCCCGGCTCGTACCCCAAAGCCCTCTGACCTGCAACCTGCTCGTTAGTCAAATTACAATTATCCCAGGTGTGACTGGCAGAAAATTGGTGACCAACCTCGTGAGTCATTGTATTCACCACCGCATTAATTACATTACCGCCCCAATGGCAGGTGACGCCGTTGCCCTTATTGCTGCCACAAAGCGCCCCCGAGGCCACACCGGCTACGCCGTCAGTGCAACCAATAGTAAAAATATGCCCAATGTCATAAGAATCCGGGTTAATAAATCTGTTGATCACATCGGTACCGGTATCCACAATAGTTCTGCCTAATTGTACTATCGGCGCCGGAAAAGGATCGAAAGTAGAATTTGTAAAAATCAATTTATCCTCCTCGGGATGCAGCAAAAACTTGACGGCAATGTCTCTCTGGTACGTTTGATTCAGCCTGTTGATGGCGGTCACAAAAGAAGCAAGTACCAGGTCTTTTGAACTGCCATAGTAATTTTCGGCATACTCGCCCGTGTTGGTCATTGCCAGGATATAGGTGCGCAATTCTACCTGATCTTCGGTGGTGCGGGCTGCCAATTGCGGGTAGTCATTTTTCAGATTTTTCAGCAATTCCTCATTATGTTGCACTGGATCGACAGTATGTCCGCAACTCAGCGCCGGCATATCGGTCACGTCGTCCCGCACGTCATACACCCGATAATAACGCTGCTGATTTTTGGCAAAAGGATCTATGTAAAAGGTATTTTTTTCGGTGCGAATAGAGCCGTGGAAGCCCAAGCCGCCATAATCAAAACTAATGCTGGCGCCTGATTTTTTATTACGCCCCGCAAAAGACTTGATGTCCGGGTGTTTTTTTGCCAGTTCGGGATGCATGGCGGGCGATTCCCAGATTACGAAATTCATAAAACTGCCGTCGGGCAGCGGAAATAGCAGTTCAAGATTACTTGAATTGGCGGCGGGCGTACCTTCCATAGGCGCACTCACCAGATATTGCTTCAAATCTTCCAGTTCAAGCGTGAAAGTTCGGGATTTCAGCGGGGTGAGATCGCGTTGCGCATCGGGGGCGAGGCGCATTTGGCTTTCAGGAATTTCCTGCCAGAAATTCCGGCTGTTTTGCGCGTTCAAAACGCCCAACGAAAAAACAGCAAAAAGCAAGGGAATAAAAAATTTCATTTGAAAGGATTTATGACTTGGTGAAGGTTTTGAAAATTATTTATAAAAAATCAAAGTTAAACCCGCTTTGCGGCGGCAAGAAATTATTTTGTAAAAAAAATTGTCTTACAAAAGTTTTTTGCTGCAAAAATTAGGGAAATGGCCTATCTAAATTTTTGTTTGCTTCCATTCTCATTATTTTTTTCCATTCGCGATAGCCAAAAATTGCAATAAAAAAGTAAAGAATAAAAAGCGCCGTGAAAAGCCAACTCCCGCGACTTGAGTACAACCAGACGTAGGTCGCATTTATCGCCAGCCAATACAGCCAGTTTTCCAGCTTTTTTTGTACCACCATAAAGGTTGCAATCACCGAAAAAATAGTAGTAAATGCATCCGGGTAAGTCGCAGCAGCCTGCGTATAATTGTCAAAAAAATAACCCGTGGGAAAAGTTAGTCCAAGCCCCAATCCGATCCACAAAAAATGTTCTCTGATTTTTAAACTACTGATCCTCAGTTCTTTTTTCGACTCCCCGCCGCGCAGCCACTGCCAAATGCCTGCAAAACTCACGCCCACGTAAAAAAGTTGTAAAAGCGCGTCAATGTACAAATCGTAAATTTTGTACGCTGCCCACGCCCACAGACTGCAACTCAATATGCCCCAAAACCAGCACCACACACTTTCGCGCGCCGCCAACACCACGTACAACACGCCGAAAATGACCGCCCAGGTTTCTGACCAGTGCAGGTTTTGCCAGGCAGTTTGGATGGATTCGATCATCTTTTTCAAACAAAGATAAAAGCCGTCGGTTTTTACGCTCTTTTTCGGGTTGGAATTAATGACGCAGACATTTCTGTTTTCCAATATTTTTTACTGCTTTCTATCGTTCTTACGTCACATGATTTTTCATAAAAAAATAAGTGTAAAATTTTCATTTCCCGCATTTTAAATTCATGATCTCCGCACGATTTGGAGACTTTTATTTTTAAAAAAATATTTTTTTATAAAAAATTGAAAATCAACAAGTTTTAAAAGAAACAAAGTATTCTGAAAGGTTTTTTTTAAGTGGTAAAATTACTATCTTTGCGCACATGAAGACATTGGATAATTCTCAAATAACTCCGCCCGAAGAGGCATCGCAATCAACAAAAAATCCTGGCAACTACGGCGCCGAAAACATCACCGCCCTCGAAGGGCTGGAAGCCGTACGCAAACGCCCGGGTATGTACATCGGCAGCACGGATGCAAAAGGTCTGCACCACCTGGTTTGGGAGGTCGTGGACAATTCAATTGACGAGCACTTGGCCGGCTATTGTACACACATTGACCTTATTATTCACAAAGATAACTCGCTGACAGTCAGAGATAACGGCCGCGGTATCCCGACGGGCATCCAGTCAAAACTGAAAAAGTCGGCGCTGGAAGTCGTAATGACCGTACTGCACGCCGGCGGTAAATTTGACAAGGATACTTACAAGGTTTCCGGCGGTTTGCACGGCGTGGGCGTTTCTTGCGTCAACGCGCTTTCTTCGCATCTGCGCGCCGAAGTGCATCGCGAAGGACAAATTTTTGAACAGGAATACCAACGGGGCAAACCTATGTACGACGTGCGCGCGATCGGCGAGTCGGACAAAACAGGAACTTACATCACCTTTTATCCCGATCCCGAGATTTTTGAAACCACCGTTTTTAAATACGAAACGCTGGTAGCCCGCCTGCGTGAGCTTTCTTTTTTGAATAAAGGACTGAATCTCCGCATCACAGACGAACGCGAGGAAGAAGACGGCGCTTTCAAAACCGAAACTTTCTATAGCGAAGGCGGATTGATGGAATTCGTCAAATATCTGGACGAATCGCGCACCCCGCTCAATGAACGTCCCATTCATTTTGCCACAAGAGAAGACGATGTGGAGGTGGAAGTGGCGATGCAATACAACACTTCTTACAACGAGCACCTGTTTTCATACGTGAATAATATCAGCACCACCGAAGGCGGTACGCACGTGAAGGGTTTCAGGATGGCGGTGAACCGCGTTTTTAAACAATACGGCGACACAAACGGCTATTTCAGTAAATTAAAATTTGAAATCAGCGGAGAGGACTTTCGAGAAGGACTCACGGCTGTTATCTCCGTAAAAGTGCCCGAACCGCAATTCAAAGGACAGACAAAAGGCGAATTGGGCAACTCCGAAGTGACCGGCATCGTATCCAGAGCAATGGGCGAGGCCTTGGGACATTATTTGGAAGAAAATCCGCGTGAGGCAAAACGAATCATCGAAAAAGTAATCCTTGCCGCCACCGCACGCCATGCTGCGCGCAAAGCCCGCGAAATGGTACAACGCAAAAACGTACTGACCGGCAGCGGACTACCCGGCAAACTGGCAGATTGCTCTTCGAAAGACCCCGGCGCCAGCGAAATATTTTTGGTGGAGGGAGACTCGGCAGGTGGTACGGCCAAACAGGGTCGCGACCGCAATATCCAGGCGATTTTGCCGCTGAGAGGTAAAATCCTGAACGTGGAAAAGGCCATGGAGCACAAAATTTACGAAAACGAAG
>CALMIT010000129.1 GCA_937864255.1 uncultured Saprospiraceae bacterium | reverse complement strand
ATTTCGCTCGATCCTTTTGCCACCGAACGCACGGAGGTTTTCTTCGGCCCCGGTTCGGTTATTTATGGCAGCGACGCCATCGGCGGCGTGATGAGTTTTCAGACGCTGACGCCGCAATTGTCGCTGAACGGAAAGCGGCACATCGCCGGCAGCGCGGTAGTCCGCTACGCTTCCGCCAACGAAGAGCAAACCGGACATTTTGACCTCAATCTGGGTTGGAAAAAATGGGCTTTGGTGTCGAGCATCAGCGCCAATGATTTTGGCGATTTGCGCATGGGCGGCAAAGGCCCTGACGAGTACCTGCGCCCGTTTTACGTGCAGCGGCAGGACAGCGTTGACGTGGTGGTGACCAACGACGATCCGCGCGTGCAGCGCCCGTCGGGATATTCACAGATCAACATGATGCAAAAGTTGCGTTTCAAACCCAATGAAAATTGGGATTTTCAATACGGTTTTCATTATTCCGAAACCTCGGATTATTCGCGTTACGACCGCCACGTGCGTTACAGAAACGGGCTGCCGCGCTACGGTGAATGGTATTACGGCCCACAAAAATGGATGATGAACAACCTGAACCTGAGGCACCAAAGAGCGACCGGTTTTTATGACCAGATGTCGCTGCGACTGGCGCAGCAGTTTTTTGAAGAAAGCCGCATCAGCCGCGACATCAACCGAGCCAATCGCGAAATCAGGGTAGAAGAAGTGGACGCTTACTCCGTCAATCTAGATTTTGTAAAATCAACCGGCAGTCGCAACGAGCTATTTTACGGATTGGAATATGTGTACAATGATGTGACCTCGACCGGCATCAATGAAAATATTTCTACCGGCGCGAGCGAAGCCGGCCCTGCGCGATACCCGCAATCAAATTGGGCTTCCTACGCAGCGTACGTGAACGACCAGTACAAATTTTCTGACCAATGGCTGCTGCAAGCCGGCTTGCGGTACAACCATTTTGTGCTTGACGCAATTTTTGATACCACATTTTATCCTTTTCCTTTCACCGCGGCCAATATTTCAAAAGGCGCTGTCACCGGCAGTGCGGGCTTGGTTTACCGCCCTGCGCCCGACTGGGTGATCAGCGCAAATTTTGCCACAGCCTTCCGTTCGCCGAATGTGGACGATGTGGGCAAAGTTTTCGACTCCGCGCCCGGCTCGGTGGTAGTGCCGAACCCGGATTTGGAAGCAGAATACGCGTACAACGTCGACTTCAGCCTAGCAAAAGTTTTTTCGGATGTGGTGAAAATAGACCTGAGCGCCTATTACACCGTGCTGGAAAATGCGCTGGTGCGCCGCAATTTTACACTCAACGGGCTGGACAGCATTGTGTACGACGGCGAATTGAGCCAGGTGCAGGCTATTCAAAATGCCGCTGTGGCAAATGTGTACGGCATCCAGGCGGGTATCGAGGTGAAATTGTCGGCAGGATTTAGCTTTTCTTCTGATTTTAATTATCAAAAAGGAGAAGAAGAACTGGACGACGGTTCCACCAGTCCTTCGCGCCACGCGCCGCCCTGGTTTGGCTCATCGGCGCTCACTTATTCGGCAAACAGGCTGAATTTACAGTGGTACCTGGCATACAGCGGTGAGAGAAAATTTGAGGATTTGCCGGAAGAAGAAAAAGGCAAAACCGAAATCTACGCCAGCGACGAAAACGGCAATCCGTATTCGCCGGGTTGGTACACGCTGAATTTTAAAGCGACATACCGCTTCACCGATCATTTGACCGCGAGCGCGGGTCTGGAAAATCTGACCGACCGCCGCTATCGCCCGTATAGTTCGGGCATTGTAGCGCCGGGTAGAAATTTTATACTTTCGCTTCGCGCAAATTTCTGATATGCGCCTGCGGCGAAACTGCGCGCCGCAGCGTGCGCAGTTTTGCCGTTTTTAAATAAAAAATCATCATGAAATCACAAATCTGTTGTGTATTGCTGCCGATTGGGTGGCGACAGATTTTCGGACGGGCAGGCGATACGTGAAAGAGCTGTCGCGTATTATTTTTAAAAAAATTTATTGACCGTGATGGATGCGGAAGCCGGCCGGCGGCTCGGATTAAAATAATTTTGCAATGGCACAGAAAAATTTTAAAAACTATTTGCTGGAAATGCTGACCATCGTTTTTAGTATCACTTTGTCATTTATGTTGAATGAATGGCGCGAAAATGCTCAAAACGAAGCCAAACAGGTGCGTTATCTGCGGCACTTTGAGGAAAATTTGTCGGAAGACTCGCTGAAAATTTACCAGGAAATAAATGATTTGAAAGACGTGGCGCGCGCCTCGGACAGCATCATTGAATATTCAATAGGAGGCAGGGAGGTGGATAGTCTTGATTTTTTCATTCAGACCCAGCCTGTTTATTCCACCATACCCATCAATGATCTGGCTTATAAAGAACTCACTCAGACGGGCGAATCGGGGCTTATAAAAAACAGGAATTTGCTGAAAGATTTGATCTCGTATTACGACATTCACTTTTGGGAAATCAAAGAATACAGCGCCATAGACCGCAAAGTGGTGCTGGAAAGATTGCTTCCCTTTTATGAAGAAAATTTGGGCGGAGCCGATTCCATTCAAAACCGTAGCATCATTCGTTCTCTCCGTTTTATTAATTTGATTGGTTATAATAAAAATTTTAAAAGCCGGCAGATCGCGCTGCTCCAAAAACAACTGGAGCGCATCGGCGTATTGCAAAGCCAGATACGACAGGAACTTCGCCGTTTGGATTGAACTTCCTTTTTCTAATTTCGCGCCGACGAAACAGGGTCTGGCGGCTGATCTTTTTGCCTTTTTAGCTTTGCGTTGATGCCGTTTTTAATAATAGGAATAATGAAAAAAATAGAACTGGTGAATTGCGACAAAGCACTGCTCGAACTGATTTTGCAGGGTGATGAGGCGCTGGCGCAGCAAACGCGTTGGACGATACCGGCAAAATGGACGGAGTTCGGCGATTTTATTTTTGAATTCGCTTTGAAAAAAATTACCGAAAATCCGGCTTCGCAAATTTGGTGGACTTACCTGCCCATCCTCGTGGAGCAGAATACTTTGGTTGGCAATTGCGGTTACAAAGGCGAACCCGACGCGGAGGGGGTAGTGGAAATCGGCTACGAGGTGGCGGAAGATTTTCGCGGACGTGGACTGGCTACCGAAATCGCCGGGATGTTGATAGACCGCGCTTTTGGTTTTAAAGAAGTAACAACTATCCGGGCGCACACGCTGGCGGAAGAAAATGCCTCGGTGTGCGTTTTGCGCAAGCATAATTTTAAATTCATAGAAGCGCTGGACGACCCGGACGACGGCGCCATCTGGCGCTGGGAATTGAAAAAACGATAATATCATGATTGATTCGGAAACCTTCCGGCGGCTCGCCCTTTCTTTTCCCGAAGCGACGGAGCAGCCGCATTTTGAAAAGCCGTCCTTCCGGGTGGGCAAAAAGATATTTGCGACCCTGGATGTGGCACGGCAGCGTGGCTGCGTAAAATTGTCGGAGGTAGATCAGGATGTGTTTTCGGCTTTTGACCGCTCGGTCATTTTTCCCGTACCCAACAAATGGGGCAAACAAGGCTGGACTTTTGTAGACCTGACGTGGGTGGGCGAGGACATTTTCAGGGATGTGTTGACGACGGCGTACTGCGCGGTAGCGCCGAAGAAACTTTCAGAACAGGTGAAAAGAGGAGTGGATTAAAACAATTTTGTATTGCGTAGAAAAATTGGCTAAGTATATTCAAAAAGCAGAAACTTTTTGCCTGTCCTTTTCCTAACTTCGCCCCAATTCTGATCATCAAACCATTCGATGTCCATTCGCAAACTCGCAGGCGAGACCGCCATTTACGGCATCAGTTCCATCGTAGGGCGGCTGCTGTATTTTTTGCTGACGCCTTATTATACGCACCTTTTTGCGCCGGCAGAATACGGCATCGTGACCGATCTTTTTGCCTACATCGGCTTTGCGATGGTACTTTTTACTTACCGGATGGAGCTGGCTTATTTTCGCTTCGCCACCGAATCAGAGGCGGGTAAAAAAACGGTTTTTGATACGGCGCTCACATCTATCGTGGGTAGCACGGTTTTGCTGGGTTTGATTTTTTTACTGCTTTCGCCCTGGATGGCGGCCGTCTCCGGCTACCCTGATAAAGCAAATATGGTTGGCATCGCGGTCGGTATTTTGTGCCTCGATGCGCTGGCAGAGATTCCTTTCGCACGGCTGCGCCTGGAGCGCCGCCCGGTGAAATTTGCCGCCATCCGGCTCGGCAGCATTTTGGTCAATTTGGGCGCTAACATTTTTTTCCTCTCATTTTGCCCTTACGCGCTGGCGCAGGAAAGTTGGAAGTTTTTACACTCTTTTTTGAATGCGATTTATACGCCGGAATTTGGCATCGGCTATATTTTTCTGTCCAATCTGATAGCCAGCGGCTTTACCTTGCTGCTGCTCGCGCCGCAATTTTTCAAACTCCGCCTTTCCATTGATCCCGCGCTGTGGCGCAAAATGACGGACTACGCTTTGCCCCTCGTCGTGGTAGGTTTTTCATACGTGATCAATGAAATGTTTGATCGAAAAGTGATGACGCGCCTGCTTCCCGGCAGCACCGAAGAAAACCTGCACCAGCTCGGTATTTATGGCGCCAATTACAAACTGGCGATGCTGCTTTCGCTTTTTACGCAGGCATTTCGCTACGGCGCGGAACCTTTTTTCTTCCGCGAACGCGGCAAGGAAGGCAGTACGAAAGCTTACGCAGACGTGGCAAAATTTTTTGCGATTGCCGGCATACTCGGCTTTTTGGGCGTCACGCTTTTTATAGATATTTTCAAATATTTCATTGCGCCGGACTATTGGTCCGGGCTGGGCGCAGTGCCGGTTTTGCTCATTGCCAATTTGTTTTTGGGGCTGTATTACAATTTTTCAATTTGGTACAAACTTACCGATCGCACGCGCTGGGGCGCTTATATTTCGGTGGCCGGAGCGCTGATCACTATCATTTTGAATTTGTGGTTGGTTCCCGTTTGGGGCTACATGGGCGCGGCTTGGGCTACGCTGATTTGCTACGCTACCATGATGCTGGCTTCATTTTTCATAGGTAAAAAATACCTGGACGTGCCTTATCAAAGCCGGCGGATGCTGCTGTATTTCGGTTTTGCGCTGATCTGTTTTGGATTGAGCAGTTATTTTAAAGAT
>CALMIT010000128.1 GCA_937864255.1 uncultured Saprospiraceae bacterium | reverse complement strand
GCGTAGCCGTGATCAATCTCCGTACACACAGCATTGAAAAAATCATAGAAACCGGCGAGGGCGCTGAAAAGATGCTCCTCGAAAACGGCAAACTGTATGTGTGTAATTCGGGCGGATTGTCCGCCGACGAGACCGTGGCCGTGGTGAACACCGACACCGACGAAGTTGAAAAAAGAATCAAAGTAAGCGACGGCCCGAGCCAAATCGAGTCTGCGCACGGGAGCATCTGGGTACTTTGTGCCGGCTTGTTTGACGCCACGACAGGCGGCTTTACAGACGGAGCGCTGGCCAGAATTAATGCCGATACGCTGACCGCCAAAATTACTATTCCGAATTTTCCGCAAAATATGGTGAAAAAGTCCGGCGCCAGTGTTACCGATCTTTACTTCGCCGTTTTCGACGGCTTGTATAAAGCCTCCGTTGTGTCGGGCGTGGCGGGCGTGCCTTTGCCTGTAAAAGTCAACAGCACTTCTTACTACGGACTTGGCGTGGAGCCGGCTACGGGCAGACTATTTGCTGCCGATGCAAAAGATTTTCAATCAAACGGTGAAGTTTATATTTTGAATGAAAACGGCAGCGCCGTGGATTCCTTTGATGTGGGCATCGCGCCGGGTTACTTCTGGTTTCAGTAAAAATTTGTGGTCGGGCGCAGCTTTCGGAGCGCGCCCGACTCTTCCGTTTTACATTTTCAAAAAGGTGTTTTCAAAAAGCTGTACTTGCCGAATCTTCTGATTTTGCCGGAAAACTTTTTCTACCTTCGCCCGTAATTTTTGGCGAACAGATTTTCAGACACGTCATGAACACCGAAATTGAAAATTTTCAACTAATAGAATCTTCCGAACAACTGAAAAAATTTGTGTCGGAAAACAAGTCGGTTGACTGGATGAGCTTTGATACCGAATTTGTGGGCGAACGCAGATTTCACACCACCATTTGTCTCATACAGGCGGCCACGTCCAAAGGTTCGTTCATCGTAGATCCGCTCGCCGTCGAAGATATTTCTCCCTTTTTTGAATTGCTCGAAAACAGGGACATCGTCAAGATCACGCACGCCGGCGATAATGATTACAGGCTTTTTTACCAGCAATACAACGTGCTGCCGCGCAATGTGGTGGACACGCAAATCACCGCCGCCTTTGTGGGTTACAAATACCCCGTTTCATTCAGAAAACTGGTGGAAAGTGAATTGAATATCACGCTCAATAAAGGCTTCACGGTAGCCGATTGGGAGACGCGTCCGCTGCAAAAAAAACACCTGAAATATGCGCTTTACGACGTTTTGTACCTGCACGATTTGTGGAAATTTCTTTTTAAAAAGCTGGACAAACTCGGGCGGGTAGATTGGGTGCTGGAAGAATGCGCCCAACTGGAAACCGCCGATTTTTATGAAATAGACCCCGATCGCGAAACGCTGGAAAGTCCCATCATCAAAGGTTTGCACTTAAAAGAGCAGGTATTTTTGCTGCGTTTTTACCGCTGGCGGCGCGAGGAGGCAAAACGGCTGAATTTATCGAAAGAGATGGTTTTGCAGGGAAAAATGCTGAACATGATCCTTCGTACCATTCCCGGCGGTTTTGAAGCATTGAGCCACAATCGCCGCATTCCCGAAAACATCACAAAAAAATACGGGCAGTTGTTTGATCAAATGTTCGACCTGCCGCCCACAACTGAAGAGAAGCGCCTTTTGCAAAATATTCCGGCCGATAAAACCGAAAATCCGCGGCAGGACATCCTTACGGAAATGCTGGATTTGATAATCAAATTCAAATGCCTGGATCATCAAATCGCGCATGAAATTGTGATGCCACGCGGCATTTTAAAACGAATGAAAACGGATTGCGACTATTTTGACCCTCTGCTTGAAAATGGCTGGCGGGGCGAGTTTTTGGGAAAAGAACTCACCAACTGGCTACACAACCGCACCAAAATTGACCTCAATTTTCAAGACGAAGCCCTGGTCATAAAACTGCTCAATGACGAATAAACTCCTCGAAGTACGGCAACTTTCAGTGGCATTCGAATCGGCTGCCGGACAAAAGGTGCAGGCATTGAAAGGAATTGATTTTGACATAAACCGCGGAGAAATACTGGGCTTGGCCGGAGAATCCGGCAGTGGAAAATCCGTCACGGCGCTCACCCTGATGGGGCTTCTGCCCAAAACTGCAAATATTATCTCGGGAACTGCCCGACTGCACCTGCACAACCGCAGTGAGGAATTGCTAAGACCTTCACCTGAATTGCTGCAAAAAATTCGCGGCGATAAAATGTCCATGATTTTCCAGGAACCGATGTCGTCGCTGAATCCCGTTTTCACCTGCGGCAATCAGATCGTAGAAACCATCCTTCAACACCGCAAAATAAAACCCGACACAGCGCGCCAAATGGCAATTTCGCTGCTCAAACAAGTAGGACTAAGCCAGCCCGAACGCATTTTTGAAAGTTATCCACACCAGGTATCGGGCGGACAAAGACAAAGAGTCATGATGGCTATTGCGCTCAGCTGTCAGCCCGAACTCGTGATCGCCGACGAGCCAACCACCGCCCTCGACGTCATTACCCAAAAAGGAATTTTGGAAATGATAAACGAGTTGAAAACAAGTACGAACACCGCATTTTTATTCATTTCCCACGACCTGGGAGTCATCAATGCGGTGTGCGATCGCGTGGCTGTACTTTATAAAGGCGAGATTGTGGAGCAGGGTACGACCGAGCAAATATTACATGCGCCGGCGCACGATTATACAAAAAGTTTAATCGCTGCGCGACCGGTTTTTGGCAAACGCAGCCGCCGTTTGCCGGCAAAAATGACTGCTTCGGAAATTGCAGAAACTCAGATTATTTCAAAAAAACAAGCCCGCGAACGAAATGAAATGCTGCAAAGCCGGCAACCGATTTTGCAGGTCGAACACCTCGAAACCTGGTTTTCGTCGCCGGGTTTAAGTATTTTTCAAAATAAAAAACAAGTGGTAAAAGCCGTCAGTGATGTGAGTTTTTCTGTTTTTCCGGGCGAAACTTTGGGCATAGTCGGCGAGTCGGGAAGTGGAAAAACGACCCTGGGCAGGAGCATCGTAAACCTGCTGGAAACCAAAGCCGGAAAAGTCATTTATGACGGAATCGAACTGCGAGGTTTGTCAACGCAGGGCTGGAAAAAAGTGAGAAAAGATATTCAGATCATTTTCCAGGATCCTTTTGGTTCGCTCAATCCGCGAAAAACGGTGGGCGCTGCCGTACTCGAACCCATCTTGCATTTTGGGCTCGCTGAAAACAAATCCGCCGGAATAGAAAAAGTAAAATATCTTTTCGAATTGACAGGTCTGGACGCGTCGCTGACGGATCGTTATCCGCATGAATTTTCGGGTGGACAGCGGCAGCGGATTTCTAT
Source organism: uncultured Saprospiraceae bacterium (assembly GCA_937864255.1). Classification (GTDB taxonomy): domain Bacteria; phylum Bacteroidota; class Bacteroidia; order Chitinophagales; family Saprospiraceae; genus JAGQWW01. The sequence continues at coordinate 1,307 of CALMIT010000128.1, read as the reverse complement.
TGCGCGGGCGCTGGCCGTTGAGCCGAAAGTGCTGATCTGCGATGAATGTGTAAGCTCCCTGGATGTTTCCGTTCAGGCGCAAATACTCAACTTGTTGCTCGATTTGCGTGAAAAATTCGATCTCACCTACTTGTTTATCAGCCACGATCTGGCAGTCGTGAGTTTTATCAGCGACCGGATAATGGTTATGCAACAGGGAAAATTGGTTGAAATCGGCGAAACGGAAGAAATATGCCAACAACCCAAAAAGTCATACCCCCGCCAATTAATCGAATCCGTGTTGACTGTGTAAAAATGATTGATTTTCAGATGTTTAGAATATTGACCGACAATTGTAATCAAAAAATTGTCGGGTGAAAAACGTTGGGCAGTGTTAAAAAAATTCAGGCTTTTTCTATTTTTACCACCATTGTTTTGATATTCTATAAAACGATAAAATTTTATTCACAAAAAATTCTCCACTTATGAAAAAAAATTACTTGGCACTTTTATGCTTTTTGGTGTTTGGACTTGTAGGAACTTTGCAGGCGCAAAGCCACAAAAAAAACCTCAAGCCCAACATTATTGAAAAAGCTGTAAAGTATCGGACTGCCGCACACACCGGCCTTGAAACGGCAAAAAATATCGGTGTTCCGGCTAATCAGGACGTACCAGTTGCATTCAGATCCACCGCCGAAATCATCGTCGGAACTACACGTTATGACCTTCAGTCAAATGCCGCCAATCAACGCCGCATCATTCACAAACCGGATGGTACCATTGCTGCCACTTTTACATTTTCAAAAGATGATTTGGGCAACCCGGATCGCGGAACCGGCTACAATACAAATGCCGGAGGCAGTTGGGGACCAGAGCCTACAGCAGCATTGGAAGCATCCAGAAGAACCGGCTGGCCTGCATTGGTCAATACGCCAAACGGCGAAGTGGTAGTCTGCCACTACTCTCCGGAGCCTTATGCTATCCATGTTTTGCGCAAACAATCGGGTGGTAACTGGCTCGAATCCGATATTGCTTCCAGAACGCCAAGAGGTCTTTTGTGGCCACGCGCCGCATCCGGCGGACCTGACGGAAATTCTATCCACGCCTGCGCCGTGACCGTACCTGTCGCCAATGACAATGACAATCCCAATGCAATTTACAGAGGCATTGACGGACACTTGCTGTATTTCAGATCATTGGATGCCGGTGCAACCTGGGACAAAAGAGACATCATACTGCCACAAATTGATAGCTCAAAATATGTAAGCATGTCTGCCGATGCATACTCAATTGATGCAAAAGGCAACACGGTAGCTGTTGCGCTTTTC
>CALMIT010000127.1 GCA_937864255.1 uncultured Saprospiraceae bacterium | reverse complement strand
CTGACGGAAAAGGCATTTACCTCACCTCCGATTTTGGTTCGGACTTTAAAAATTTAAAACATTATGATTTTGAGTCCGGGCAATTTACGAACCTGACCGCCGATATTCGCTGGGACGTGACCGATCTAAAAATGTCGCCCAATCGAAAAAATCTCGCCTTTGTGGCCAATGAAAATGGGCTGAGCAAGCTCTATTTTTACAATATTGAAAATAAAAGATACGTGAAAGCGCCCGGTTTGCCGGAAGGCATTATCGAAGGTATGGCCTGGAATCCTGACTCCAAAAGGCTGGCAATCAGCATAGAAACAGCGACCAGTCCGGCAGATGTGTATGTGCTGAACACCATTTCTTTTTCGCTGGAGCGCTGGACGCGGAGCGAGGTCGGCGGGCTGGATATTCAAAAATTCATCCAACCCGCGCTCATCGAATTTGAAACATTTGACAAAGAAGGCAGCCAGTCCAGGAAGATTCCGGCTTATTATTACAAGCCGAAAGCCATCGGGCCGCACCCGGTATTGATTCATATTCACGGCGGGCCGGAAAGTCAGTATCGCCCGAATTTCAATCCCGTTTTTCAATATTTTGCCAATGAACTCGGCGTGGCAGTGATAGCACCTAATGTGCGCGGCTCAGCGGGCTACGGTAAAAATTACGTCAATCTCGACAATGGCTTTTTGAGAGAAAATTCGGTGAAAGACATCGGCGCTCTGATAGACTGGATAGGTACGCAGCCCGAACTCGATCCCTCAAGAATCGCTGTCACGGGCGGCTCTTACGGCGGCTACATGGTGCTGTCTTCTCTGGTACATTTTGGCGAAAAATTGCGCTGCGGTATAGACGTGGTCGGCATCAGTAACTTCGTTACTTTTTTGGAAAATACGCAGAGTTATCGTCGTGATTTGCGCCGTGCGGAGTACGGCGACGAGCGCGATCCCGACATGCACAAGCACCTGCTGGAAATATCGCCCAACCGCCAGGCGCATAAAATCAAAAATCCGCTTTTTGTGGTGCAGGGTCTGAACGACCCGCGCGTGCCGGCTTCCGAAGCCGAACAAATCGTGGGCGCTGTCCGCAAAAATGGCGGCTCGGTGTGGTACCTGGCTGCAAAAGATGAGGGGCATGGTTTTAAAAAGAAGACGAACAGGGATTTTTACACACAGTCCACTTTGCAGTTTTTAAAAAAATTCCTCCTCGACGAGCCGGTCAAAAACTAAAAGTTTCTTTCGTGAAATTCCACCACCTTTTCATCGGTGAGAATATCCGAAAGCTGGATTTTTTGTTTGAGTACAATGCCTTCGAGGCTGCGACAGCGACTCAGCGCGACGTAAGTTTGACCATGTTCGAAAGCGCCGCGATCCATGTCTATGACCACGCGATCAAAAGTTTTTCCCTGACTTTTGTGGATGGTAATCGCCCAGGCGAGGCGCAGCGGAAACTGTGTAAAAACGCCCAGCACCTCAGTTTCGATAGCGCTTTCGTCAGATTTGGCGGGTACGTGTTTTAAGATTTCCCAATCCATCGGCTGCACTTCTACCTCTGATCTGAGGCCGTTTTCTTCCGTTTCCACAATGATTTTGTCTTTTTGCAAAAACGCCACTTTCCCGATGGTACCGTTTACAAATTGCCGCTCGGGGTCATTTTTCACAAACATCACCTGTGCGCCGGTTTTTAAACGAAGTACCGCTTCGACCGGAAAAAGCCGCGGATCAAATTGCCCGGTGATTTTTGCCTGAAAAGTGAATTCCGGCGAAGCCAGCTCGGCGAGTTTTTTTTGGTTGATAGCATCCACTTTGGCGTTGCGCGGCGAAAGCGTAATAAAAAAATCGAGCGGTTCGAAAGCGGGATCATAGCGTTCGTTCAAATCTTCGAGGTCGTCATAATCCGCCGTATTGGTGCGAATGGTGTCCAGCAGCCGCAAAAAATGTCTGGATTCCTGACGATATACTTTGTGCAACTCAAATTTTTCCAATTCAAAACCATCCTCAAAAACTTTGGACGAGAAAAAATAAGGGCTTTCATAAAATCCTGAAAAAAGCATACGCTCCGCCTCGCTGGCCACCACCGGCGGCAACTGAAAAAGATCGCCAAAAAAAATCATTTGCACGCCGCCAAAAGGCTTTGGCGATTCGCGGTTGACGCGCAAAAAACGGTCAATATTGTCCAGTAAATCCGCGCGAACCATCGAAATTTCATCTATGATAAGCGCTTCCAGGTTTTGATAGACGCGGCGGAATCTCACTTTTTTTATATCCGCAGGGTTGAGCGGCCGACCGGGAAAATTAAAAAATGAATGAATAGTCTGGCCGCGCACATTCAGCGCAGCAACGCCGGTAGGCGCCAGCACGACCAGTTTTTTTCTCGTCGTGGAGCGAAACATGCGCAGCAGCGTAGATTTGCCGGTACCCGCCCGCCCGGTAATAAATACACTTTTATCGCTCTTCTCCAGCAAATCCAGCGCTTGTTGGAAAGAACTGTTCAACTCCAGCGGTTTCTGGTCTCGAAAGCTCATTTCTCAATTATAAATTTTTAAAAAATTCAAAAAAACATCATCACATTACCACCCCAGCCAATCAATACCCCTCGGCATCATCCTCGCCCATGCGCGGATCACCCACGCCGTGCAGACGCCCGTCGGGTAAAATAAGAATGGCTTTAACTTTTGCAATCCGTTCCTGCTCTTTTAATTGATGTCCCATTTGCCGGAGCGACTGAATAGTCAGGGAATCAAAAGTGTTAGGCTCCATCCAGATTTCGTCCGGCAGCCATTGATGGTGAAAACGGGGCGCCGCCACTGCCGCATCCAGGCTCATTCCAAATTCCACCACATTCATAATAACCTGATAAACGCTGCTGATTATAGTAGAACCGCCTGGCGTACCGAGCACCATGAAAAGTCTGCCGTCCTTTTCCACGATAGTCGGCGTCATCGAACTCAACATTCTTTTACCCGGCTGGATGGCGTTCGCTTCTTTACCGACCAGACCAAATTGATTGGGTTCGCCGGGTTTGATGCTAAAATCGTCCATTTCATTATTTAAAAAAAATCCGCCGCCGCTCACCATTACTTTATTTCCGTAGTTTGAATTAAGTGTCGTAGTCACCGACACAGCATTTCCCTCGCTGTCCACGACCGAGGTATGCGTCGTTTCAAAACTCTCCAACTGCACGTTTATATTTCCTGCGAAAACAGACTCGCTGGGCGAGGCTTTGCGGGCGTTAAAATCACGCATTCTTTCGAGCAGGTAAAAAGAGTCGAGTAATTTTTCGACAGGCACTTCGTAAAAGTCCGAATCGCCGAGATATTCGGCGCGGTCCGCATATACACGACGCATGGCTTCGGACATCAGGTGCACCGTGCCGGCCTGGTGAAACGGCAGGCTGTCAAAAGAAAACTGCTCGCTGACAGCCATCAACTGAAGCAAAGCTACGCCGCCGCTGGACGATGGCGGCATAGAAATGACGCGATAATTTTTATATTTTTCACTCAGCGGCGTGCGCCATTTTGCTTCATAGCTTTTTAAATCTTCAAAAGTGATCAAACCGCCGCCGGCTTTCATTTCTGCGACAATTTTTTCAGCGACTGCGCCTTCATAAAAGCCCCGCGAGCCGTTGTCACGAATATTTTTTAAAGTAGCCGCCAGGTCTTTTTGCACCAGCAGGTCGCCTTTTTTCCATGTTGAATTTTTTACAAAAACAGGCTTGGTCGTATTGTATTTTAAAAAATCTTCCCGGTAAGTATTCAGTCTGTCTGCCTCCGTTTGTGTGATTGGGAAGCCCTCGGCAGCTAACTTGATGGCAGATTCCAGGAGGTCTTTCCAGGGTAAACTACCGAATTTCTGGTGAGCCTCTTCCAGCCCTTTTACCGTGCCAGGCACGCCGCAGGCAAGGTGTCCGTAAGTACTCAGCCGTTCAACCGGCGCACCCAGGCTATCCAAAAACATATCCCGCGAAGCGCCCTGTGGAGCTTTTTCCCGGTAATCCAGCCCGGCCAAAGAACCGTCTCGCTGTCTGAAAAGCATAAAACCGCCGCCGCCGATATTGCCCGCCCGCGGATACCCCACCGCCAAAACAAACTGAACGGCGATAGCCGCGTCAACCGCGTTGCCTCCTTTTTTCAATATTTCCACACCAGCGGCAGAAGCCAGCGGGTGCGCCGACACAACCATCGCACTATCCGAGACCAAGCTTTGTGTAACGCTGTAAGGCAGATCGCCGGATGACTGCCTGCACGCTGATAGAAACATCGCTGTAATCAAAAACAGCAGCAAAAAACTATTGGGCGACGTAGTGTTCATTGATTTTTGGTACAGTGTTTGAAATTTACAAATGAACTTTTTTCAAATATTTATTTAAAAATCCCGGTTTCGGGGAAATTGTCCGTTGCTTTTTAAAAATTGAAAACCGGGAAAAGACAAAAGTAAAAAAGGCAGAAGCCTTAAAGAATAACAAGTTTGGTTAATTATTTTCATGGTTATGTTGCGGTGTCATCTGCGTTTGTAGGTGACACTTTTTTATTTTATTATGCTGAAAATCAGCTTTTTAAAAGAATCTTTCTTTTTAATCATATTTTAAGTCGGTTTTAAGTCCCGCCTAATAGTGTCCGCTCATTTTTGTATCGTAATTTTTTACAAACATAATCCATGAACACAGTCCCGAAACTGAGGTAAAGATGTCCAAATAATCCCCACATT
>CALMIT010000126.1 GCA_937864255.1 uncultured Saprospiraceae bacterium | reverse complement strand
CCGTTTTTTTCGTCTCGGCTACCACGAAAGCTTTTTTGCGGGAAGCCTGCGCGTCAATTCCAATCCAGAATTTTTCATCATAATTCGAATCCTGATTGACCACGTCGGCGTCCACATCGGCGGTCAGGGTAAGGGTGCATGAAAAATTCAAAGGCGAAAAGCTGTATTGAACGGCTGCCGTTTCATCGTCGGCGATGCTGCAAATTCTTTTGGAACGAACGGAGAGTTTTTTTCCGCCTTTAGTCGTTGCAGTAAATTGTCTTTCGAGATAACCCTCTTTCATATTTAAAACCCTGCGAAATTCATGAACTTCGCATTTTGCCAAGTCCAGTTCTTCGCCTTCAAAATCAAGCCGGATGCCCGTCCAGTCGGGCGCATTCAACACTTTTGCAAAATATTCTGGATAGCCGTTTTTCCACCAGCCCACCCTCGTTTTGTCGGGATAATAAACTCCGGCTACATAATTGCCACGCAGCGTTTCTCCCGTAAATTTTTCCTCGAAATTCGCCCGCTGACCAAATCTGCCGTTGCCAATGCTGAATAAACTTTCGCTGATCTTGTTCAATTCCGGTTGCCAGCCCTCTTCTATGATGCACCAGGGATCTTGAAGAATGTAATTTTTCATGTAGGGTTTGAAATTTCGGTTTTTTAAAAATTGAATTTTTAAAATTTAGGTTTTATCGAACGGGCTGTATTTTTACTTTTTCAGGTTTTTCACAATGTCATCAAAGGTCACATTTTGAAAGCCGCCGATCACCAAATGCGCGGCGGGCAACTGCTCTTTTTTGCCGACGCCAACCGCCCGAAAGCCGCCATTGATGGCAGCTTCGATGCCTTTTTCGGCGTCTTCAAAAACGATACAATCGCCGGGCGACAGGCGCATATTTTCTGCACCTTTCAGAAAAACTTCGGGGTCGGGTTTGCTGGCAGTCACCTGGTTGCCATCCACGATGGTGTCAAAAAAACCGGTCAGACCGATACGCTCCAAAATCCTTCCGGCATTTTTGCTTGCCGAGCCGAGTCCTATTTTGATATTTTTTTGTTTCAAATCAGTCAGAAAATCAATCACGCCGGGTAAAATTTCTTTGGGCGTCATTTCGTCTATGTATTCGAGATACCAGGCATTTTTGTCGTCCATCAGGATTTGTTTTTCCTGTCCGGTTTTTTCTACCCCGCCCCATTGCAGGATCAGATTCAGCGACTCCACCCGGCTCACGCCTTTTAATTTTTCATTTTGGGCTTCATCAAAATCAAAACCCAGCGTGTTGGCCAGTCTTCGCCACGCCAAAAAATGATACTTTGCCGTATCCACGATCACACCATCCAAATCAAAAATGCATCCTTGAAACATATCAAATTTTTGGTACGAAAATTAGAATGGCAAAGATTGAAAAATTCGGAAAATTGGCGATTGCATTTATACAAAAAAGTATGCTTAAAAAGCGCCGGAAAACCACTTTTGAAAATGATATGGCAATGTTTTTGGTGAACAGGATCGAGTAAAAAAAAATCCTTTACTTTGTCCCACAATTAATTATACTTCTTAAAAATCGAGCTTTTGTCTGACAGTTTAGTAATCATCCCCACCTACAACGAAAAGGAGAACATCGTCAGGATGATCCACACTGTGTTCGGTTTGGACAAGGATTTTGACATTCTGATCGTGGACGACGGCTCGCCCGACGGCACCGCCGCACTGGTCAAAGAGGAGCAAAAAAAATTTGGCGAAAATCTGTTCATTTTAGAGCGGAAAGGCAAGTTGGGGCTCGGCACTGCTTACATCGCCGGCTTCAAATGGGGACTTGAAAAAGGTTATGATTTTATTTTTGAAATGGACTGCGATTTTTCACACAACCCGAAAGATCTGGTGAGAATGTACCGTGCCATTCATGAAAAAAATGCCGACATCGTAGTAGGCTCGCGGTACGTTAAAGGCGGTCAGTTAGAAAATTGGCCGGTAGATCGGATCATGTTGTCGAAAGGCGCCTCGCTTTACGTGCGCATGATCACCTGGATGCCTGTGATGGATCCCACCGCGGGTTTTATTTGCTACCGTCGCTGCGTACTCGAAAGTATAGATTTTGAAAAAATCAGGTTTATTGGTTACGCTTTCCAAATTGAGATGAAATTTGCCGCATACACGCTCGGCTTCAAAATCATCGAGATACCCATCACTTTTGCCGACCGGGTGGAAGGAAATTCAAAAATGTCGAAAGGGATTGTAAAAGAAGCTATACAAGGCGTTTTGAAAATGCGCTGGAAAAGCTTCTTTCAATCGTACAAAAAAAGCAACGGTGTAAATGCCGCTGCCGCCGAATTACCCTCCGCAAAAAATTAAATTTTCCACAGCGTTTATTCGTCTGTACGACTTGTCAAGATTGTTATCTTTGCTCCGTGAGAAAATTTATCCGCACTACCTGAAAAATGATTTACCCGCTCATCCGTCCCTTTGCAACGCTGGCTTTTAAGGCATACTTTAAAAAAATTTATTTCCAAAATGCCGAAAATATTCCCTGGGACAAGCCACTGATCATCGCCGTCAACCACCCCACCTCGTTTCTTGAACCATGCATCCTGGCCTGTTTTTTTCCAAAACCGCTCAATTTTCTGGTGAGGGGCGATATTTGGAAAAAGAAATTTTACATCAAACTCATGCGCGGCGTCAACCTGGTGCCGCTTTACAGGCAAAAAGACGGTTATTCTAACCTGACAAAAAACTATGAAACTTTTGAATTTTGTTATCAGGCATTAGCCGAACATCGCAATATCGTCGTTTTGCCGGAAGGCAGCACTTCCGAAGAAAAACGGCTGCGCCCTATTAAAAAAGGTATGGCCAGAATTTGCCTCAGCACACTTGAGCAATTCCCCGATCTGGATATTTTGGTCATCCCCGTGGGAGCAAATTTTACTTTTCCAAACCGAATCAGAAGTGAGGTAATGTTCAAAATCGGCGAGCCGCTGCGCGTTAAAGATTTTCAAAAAATCTACGAAGAAAATCCCAACCGGGCAGTTTTGCAGCTTACGCAAAAAGTTTACGACGCGCTGTCGCCGCTGGTGCTGACCATCCATGAAGTGCCCGACGAACAACTCGCCGAGTCGCTTTTCGAGATTTATAGAAATGAACAGCCGGCCGGCACACTTTCAATCGTAAAAAATGACGGGACCCGGCTGGAAAATGAAATGAAAATTGCCGACGGCGTCAATAAAATGGGGGCTTTTGAAAAAGATATTTTGAAAAAAGAAGTGGCAGAATATTTTGAAAATCTGAAAAATGCGGGAGTGACTGATCTTGGAATCGCGCAGGAAAACCGACGTCAGTGGTATGAAAATATACTGATTTTCGCAGGTTTTCTACCTGCTCAAATTGGAAAATTCTTACATCTGCTCCCTCTAAAATATGCCCGTCATGTAGCCGACAGCAAGGTGAAACAAAAAGAATTTTACGCCTCCGTTTATATTGCAGTGGCGCTCATCGGCTCTTTGATTTATTATCTGGTTTTGAGCGTGGCCGGCGGATTGATTTTTGGAAAAACAGCATTGCTTTATATCTTCGCTTTTTTCCTACTCGGCTGGTTTTCAATCATTTATTATGACTTTTTCCGCGTATGGCAACAGAAAATAAAGGCAAAAAAACTCCCCGAAAAAGAAAAAACCTCTCTCATGGAGCGGCGAAAAAAGATAGCCGGAACGGTTGAAAATTTTCTGCGCTAAATCGGCATTTATCAATGCTGCTGTTGTATCTGCGCGCCTTGCATCAGGTAACTTTTAAAAAGACTCACCCCGGATTCATTCATATTATTGGCATACGCCGGTTTTCCATTTTCCATAAAAACGAAATAGGCGCAGTTGTTATCAGAAAAATGCACGTCCGCCTCCGTTATCACTCTTCCTTTCGACTGAAAAAATGCACGCCCCGAAGCCTGGCAGGCAGAAAAATACGTAGCCGGATCGGCGGAGACAATAGCGATAATTTGTTCGATGGAAGGTTTTTCATTCAGGCTCATGCTGAAATTTTGCTGGTAAAAAATCAGGTCAATGTAGTCGCATTCATAAAAAAGTTTATCGCGCATTTCCTGCGGTAATCCGGGCAATTCCAATTTTTGTGCGGCGCGCTGTTGAGCCTGATTTTCTGGCGGGGTATCGGCCGTTGTAGATGGTTTTTCAGCATTCTGACAGCCGAAACTGAGTAAAAAAAACAATAAGAAAAGTGTAAAAAGTTGGTTTTTCATCATAAAAAAATTAAAAAATATAAATGCCTTTTACGGAAATATTGCGCGCCAGCAGGACTTCTTCCGGGGCGTTGTCAAGATCGTTCAGGGCTTTCGCCCAATGTGCATGGATGCCGAATTTCGGATTGATAAACCAGGTCGCGCCAAGATTCACCAAAAAAGAATTTGGATTGTAATCTTTAAAGTCACTGACGTCTTCGCCCGTAAAAGCCTCCACCTTAAAATTCATCAGCCGGTAATAAGAAAAGCCGGCAGCAAATTCAATGCGGTAAAAAGAATCGTCGCCGTCATCCACAAGCCAGTCCCTGAAAATCAATGACACCGGCACTTCCACCCCGTTCATACGGATGTTATCGTAATCAGAACCAAAATCATACTTTGAGCGATCGCTGCCCATCTGGCTGAACAAAATTTCGAAACTTAATTTCCATTTATCCGCCAGGCGTGCATCTGCCCTGCCTCCGGCCACTACGCCGATCCTGTTGTAACCACCGAGATCGTCGCCGTCCACCTGGGTCATATTAAATCCGGCGACCAGGCCCGCCTGAAAAGTCTGCCCGTTCGCCTGGTTCATCCAGAAAATAATTGCAAAAAATAAAAAATGCTTTGTACTCATAAAATTCATTTGTCGCGAAATTAAGGGAAGAACGCAATTGTAGAAAATTTCGAAAAACATTAACTATCTTGAGAAGCGTCCAGCACTTCAATTTTTTTTAAAAATCAGGTTTCTGATAACAGCCGGCAAGTCCAAATTTTAAGAAAAGGAATCGTTTGCGCGGGTTTGTGCTCCCAATCTTTCATTGTAAGTTTGTGGCTTAATTGTCGGGGCG
>CALMIT010000125.1 GCA_937864255.1 uncultured Saprospiraceae bacterium | reverse complement strand
CACCGGGTTGACAGTACTTTTTTGCGCCAGCGTAAAGTCGCTTTTAAAGCGCCGCAGGATTTGTTTTTCTTCTTCGAGGTCGGGATAGTCTATGATGATTTTAAAAATAAAGCGGTCGAGTTGCGCCTCGGGCAGTTTGTAAGTGCCTTCCTGTTCGATCGGATTTTGGGTGGCGATGACAAAAAAAGGAAAATCCATCTGGTAAGTTTCGCCGTCCACGGTCACCTGGTATTCTTCCATCACCTCAAAAAGCGCCGCCTGCGTTTTGGCGGGTGCGCGGTTGATCTCGTCAATCAGGACGATATTCGAAAAAACCGGCCCGCGGTTGAAATGAAATTCGGAATCTTTCAAATTAAAAACATTCGTGCCCACCACGTCGCTCGGCATCAGGTCGGGCGTAAACTGGATGCGCGAAAAATCGAGCTTGAGCGACTGCGCGAGCAGTTTTGCCGTCAGCGTTTTGGCGATGCCCGGCACGCCTTCCACAAGTACGTGTCCGCCGCAAAACAGCGCCGCGAGCAATTGATCCAACATTTTATCCTGCCCGATGATGACTTTGTGCAATTCGCCGCGCACCAGATCGGCTGCCCGCTTCACCGGCGACACATCGAGGCGGTTTTCAAACACGGACGTCCCCGATTCGGGCGCTTCCGTTTCATTATTTTGTACTTCGCTGTCTTGGCTCTCCGGCATTTCGTTGATTTCCATTATGTTTTCAATTTGTGATTGGATGGATTAGAAATTTTTAAAACCGGCGTCCAAACTATGGATTTTTTGAAAATGTCGGATAAAAAATCCGGCGGTTCTTTCCATTTTTGGGCGCATCAACGCCGATAACATGATTTTACAAAAAGAAATACAACTGCCACCCTACCCACGCGGATTTCACCTCGTTACGGAAAAAATTGTCGCCGCACTGCCCCCGCTTCCCGAAACGGGACTGCTGCATCTTTTCCTGCTACACACCTCCGCCGGACTCGCCATCAATGAAAATTGCGACCCCGATGTGCGGCTGGATTTTGAAAGTATTTTTAATAAAATAGTACCCGAAAACCTGCCATTCCTGCGCCACACAGCGGAAGGTCCCGACGATATGCCGGCGCACATCAAGGCAGCATTGACGGGCAATTCACTCACCATTCCCATCAGCGGCGGGCGCTTGCGGCTCGGTACCTGGCAGGGAATTTATCTCTGCGAATTTCGCAATCGCGGGGGCGGCAGAAAAATGACCGCCACCATTTATTATTGACCCGGTAAATCGGAGCGGCTTTTCACTTCGTCTTTTTTAACTTTACTTTAGTAGAAAGTGCGATTACAAAATGCCGGCTTCGGCCGTTTTTTGTGTGCGTTTAAAATAGTAAAACACTTAAAATCATTTTTAAAATGAAAAAAGTATTCCTCTCCGCAGCCTTGTTTGCTGCTTTTGCACTTTCACTTTTCAGCCAGTCCGACGAGACGCTTTTCGGAAGAAGCGGGCTGAGATTTACAGGCGCATGGGGCGCTTCCACCACCAATCTTACTTTTTTTGAAGACGATTTTGCCATCGTCAACGGCGGCTACGGCGGGCGTTGATTTTGGTAAAAATGTATTCATCGGCTGGGGCGGTTTCCGCACTGCTAACAATTTTGAAATTGACCGTTTTGACAACGACCGCTTCGAAATGCGCTACAATGGTCTGATGCTGGGTTATGCTCCCGGCTCATTCAAAGTTTTGCACCCGAAATTTATGCTGCTGACCGGCGGCGGTCGCCTGAAAGTAGCCGGCGAAAATTCTGATGAAATATTCGTACTTCAGCCTTCTGCGGGCGTCGAAATCAACGTATTCAAATGGTTCAGACTTGGTTTGGAAGGCGGCTATCGCTTTGTAGCCGACGCTGATTTGCTCAATATCAAAGACGCTGATATTT
>CALMIT010000124.1 GCA_937864255.1 uncultured Saprospiraceae bacterium | reverse complement strand
CGTCGGCATTCTTACCGGCAAGGTTTTGATCGTCATCGTCGCCATTTATATCCTCGCCAAATACCTGGTCCCGTTTATATTCAAATACGTCGTGAGAACCAAAAACCGGGAGCTGTTTTTGCTCACCGTCATGGTCTTTTGTTTTGCGACCGCCCTGCTCACTTCTTCCATCGGCTTGTCGCTGGCGCTGGGTGCATTTTTTAGTGGCTTGATTATTTCAGAATCGGATTACAGCCACCAGGCCACCGCCAATGTTTTGCCCTTCCGGGAAATTTTCATCAGCTTCTTTTTTATTTCGGTGGGATTTCTGCTCGACATTCATTTTTTTATTGAAAATATCGCCCTCATTCTGGCATTTACAGCCGCTGTCGTTTTGATGAAAATGCTGGTCATCGGGCTTTCCGTACTCGCACTCGGATATCCGCCGCGCACTATTTTTCTCACGCTTTTTCACATTTTCCAGGTCGGCGAATTTTCACTGCTGCTCTCAAAAGTGGGCCGCGAAAACGGACTGGTGCCCGACGATACTTACCAGTATTTTTTGTCCGTGGCTATTCTTTCGATGGCGCTTACGCCGTTTTTGGTCGCCGCCGCGCCGCGCTTTTCGGACTATCTGATTAAAGCGCCGCTGCCCAAAGCCGTTCGCAAAAGATTAAAATCTTCCAAAGAAAAAAAGACGGAGGCAAGCCCGCTAAACGAGTCGCTTCACGATCACCTGCTCATCATCGGCTACGGCGTCAATGGTGAAAACATCGCCAAAGCCGCCAAATATTCGCGCATTCCATACGTCATTCTGGAGCTTGACCCGGATGTTTTCAAAACGGCAAAATCAAAAGGCGAGCCGATTATTTTCGGCGACGCCGCCGATGAAACCATTCTAAAACACGTACATGTTTTTGACGCACGGGTGATTGTAATCGCCATTTCCGACCCGGCGGCTACCAAAAAAATTGTACGCAGCATCCGCACTTTTACCAAAACCGCCTGCGTCATCGTGCGCACGCGTTATGTGAAAGAAATTGAAGAAAACCTGAGGCTGGGCGCCGACGAGGTGATACCGGAAGAATTTGAAACTTCCATTGAAATATTTTCCAGGGTCATGAAAAAATACTTGGTCCCGACCGAAGAAATTCATGATTTTATCTACCAGCTGCGCTCATCCGATTACCAGATTTTGACCATGCCGGAGGGTATCAAAACCAAAACCACCGCGCTGCACGCCTACGTGCCCGAAGCCGAAATCATCACCGTGCAGGTAAATCAGGAAGACAATAAAGTAGTCGGAAAAACCATCGCCGAAGCAGGCATCCGGCAAAACTTTGGCGTAACAGTTCTCGCCATAAAACGCGACGGAAAA
>CALMIT010000123.1 GCA_937864255.1 uncultured Saprospiraceae bacterium | reverse complement strand
CCGGTTCGTATTCGGTTATCGGCGTGCCGCTGTCCAGCAAATTCACCTGAGTGTTGGAATTGAAAGTGCCGCCCGTGTGGCATTCCGTACAAAACGTATTACCGCCCGTGCTAAAAGGCGAGCCGGTGTAATCGCCGGGAGCGCCGGTGATATTGCTCAAAAAAAGCAGCGCAAGACTGCCCAAACCAAAAGAAGTGTAAAGGATTCTGAATTTCATAAATGCGGGTTTGATAGTGACAGATATAAAGAGGAGTAATTAAATGGGAAACAGTCCGAAAATAATTTCTGGTGTCCGGTTTGATGAAATCCTGCCATCCGAAAACGCTATTAAATGCACTTTGCAAAAGCGCAACACCGGGTTCGAAAATAGCCGGGAATTTGGAGCAGTCGAAAAATACTACTTAAAAAAGTCAGCATAATTGCAGATTTTGTGAATCTTGTTTGCTTCCGGCGGCAAGATTAGCTTTTCGGAAAAAATTTGACTACCTGCATGGAAAAAAAATTTACAAACTGGGGCATCATCGGACTCGGAAAAATCGCGCACAAATTTGCCCGCGATTTGTTGCTGGTTCCCGGCGCGCGGCTGTCCGCGGTGGCTTCGCAATCGCAGGAAAGGTCGGATCAATTTGCCGCCCAATACCGCGCCCGATTTGCTTACGGCAGTTACGAAGACATCCTGGATTGTCCCGAACTGGATGCCGTTTACATCGCCACGCCGCACGTTAGCCACGCCGCGCTCAGCATACAATGTCTGGAAAGAAAAATTCCGGTTTTGTGCGAAAAACCTTTCGCGATGAATACGCGGGAAGTGTGCCGGATGATAGCGGCGGCAAAAGCCAACGATACTTTTTTGATGGAAGCGATGTGGACGCGATTTTTTCCGCTGATTGAAAAAACTTTTGAAATCGTCCAGTCCGGCGCTATCGGCGACCTGCTCACCTTGAAAGCCGATTTCGGTTTTCACGCGCCGCAGGAGCCGGACAGCAGGATTTATAGTAAAAAACTGGGCGGCGGCGCTATTTTGGACGTCGGAATTTATCCGCTCGTTTTGAGTCTCTGGCTCTTCGGCAAGCCTGAAAAAATCAGCACGATGACCACTTTCACCCACACCGGCGTGGACGAATCGTGCAGCATTTTGCTGGATTACGGCGGCAATAGAATGGCTAATTTGTACGCTTCGCTGAAAACCCAGACCGAGGTGGAAGCCACGTTGTTTGGTACAAAAGGCAAACTGCGCTTGTACGATCCGTTTCACCACCCGCGTCAACTTTCTCACGAACTTTATTACCGGGATACGCACACGCTTCGCCACAATTATCCGGGAAACGGTTATCAGTTTGAAATTATCGAAGTGATGGACTGCCTGCAAAAAGGGCTGAAAGAAAGCCCGAAAATGCCGCTCGATTTTTCGCTGCAACTGATTGAATTGCTGGATGCAGTGCGGGCATCGGCAGGCATGCATTACGAACAGGACGATTCGGATTGAACCGGGTCCCGTATTCGAAACGTTTTAATCAAAAAATCAAATTTTATGGAAACCACGCTGGGAGAAAACTTTAAAAAAATTCGGAAGGAAGGTTATACGGAAGATTTCAACCTCCGCCAAAATTGTATCGAATGCCGCGAGGGCGCATTTGAAATCTTTCACGACGAATTTCAAATTGACAAAATTTTTCGCTTCGAAGGCATGACCGATCCGGGGGACGAGAGCATTTTGTACGCCATTTCTTCCGAAAAATATAACCTGAAAGGCGTGCTGGTCAACGCGTTTGGGATTTATGCCGACCCGCTGACCGATGAAATGGTGCAAAAACTGAAAGAAAACCGGGAACCGTAAAATTATTTTCTGCCGAAATCCGCCGGTATTTCACCCCACTTTTCCGTTTCCCATTTTAAAATCGGGTTTTTATAGCTGTTGGTTTTCAGCCAATCCACCGCTCTGTCCACCAATTCAAACACTTTGCGATTCGCGCCGGAGCGCACTACGTTGCTGCGCATTTGTTTGTCTTTGATCCACTTGATGGCAATTTTTGAATCGGAATAAATCGGCAGGTCGTGCAGTCCCCGCTGCTGCAAATACGCCAGTCCGTGCACCAGCGCCAGGAATTCGCCGAGGTTGTTGGTCGCCGCGTGAAAAGGTCCCTGGTGAAAAATTTCTTTTCCGGTTTTTAATTCCACACCGCGGTATTCCATGATGCCGGGGTTGCCGCTGCACGCTGCGTCCACGGCAATGCCGCTCCAGTTGATTTCGGCTTTTGATTTTTCATCTACTATTTTTGGTGCGGCAGTTTTCGTCGCACCGATGTAATTGCCTGAAGCGCCTTTGAATGCTGCCTCCGCCTCCGCTTTCGATGCGAATGCTTTGTATCGCGCATTCGGAAAACCTTTTATCTGCGCCTGACACTCGTCCCAACTCTCGTAAATCCCCGGCTTATTGCCGACCCAGACGACGTAGTATTTCTTTTTAGCCATTTTTTTGATTTGCTAATTTGCTGATGTGGCAATGTGTTGATGTGTTGATGTGATAATGAGATGATATGTGGTGTAGATGAAAATATTCCAATTATAAAAATCACAAAATCAATCAACCCATTGCCAAATTGTCACATCATCTCATCAGCATATTAAAAACTCCGTTTCAATCTTAAAAAAACTGCCTGCACGGGGCTATTGAAAGTTTCGTCCTGATTGAGTGCGATTTGCCCGATCAGGTCAATGTCCCAATTTTGCGCCAGCGAATAAGTAACAGTCGGATTGAAAAAAATCGCCTGCGCCTTCACCGGACTGTAAATGACCGCCGCGCCCGCATTCAACAGTGGCATGACCGGATAAAGTCCTTGCGCAAAAATAGCAAAACGATAAGGGTACAGATTTTTAGCCGAAAGCTCGAACGAAAATAAATCCGCCAGGCTGCCTTCCGTGCGCCCCTCGCTGTTGTACAAAAAACCGCCGTTGAGGTAAAGCGAGTTGGAAAACTGGTAATCCACGTTGAAAGTAGCTGCAAAACTGCTTTCCCTCGCCCCTTCCAGTTCGCGAAACCAGGACCACTCGCCTTTGAAGCCCGCGCCTTTCAAATTGCCGGCCCAGCCGCCGCCCAGCACCCAGTTATTTTTGCTCAGTCCGGTCAAAAGTTGCACGTCGTATTTGCCCAAACCAAATTTCCAAAGTCCGGCGATGTTGGCTGCTTTCAGGCTGTCGGCCGCCTGCACGGCGATTTCCACGCTCGAAGCGATGCCTGTAAAATAGCGCAGGCGCAGCGCGTCGCTGCCCGGCCGCTCCTCGTAGTCAAAGTCCGTGAAAGCAAAAGCGTTGAAAATATCGTTGGGATTCCAGGCGGTGGCGATGCCCCAGTTTACGCGCTGCCGCCCGAGGCGGATTTCCCATTTTCCTTTTGAAAACTCGAGGTAAAAACGATCCAGCATCGCCTGCGCCGCTACGCCCATCGCGTCCGCGCCTTCTAGCGAAAGATCGAAGTAATCGTTGGCTGCGTCGAGACTGGAAGCAAAAGATTTTGCATCCAGCCGGGGCTGATCGCCCCAAAAAAAGCGGTTGCGCAAATCGGCATAAAGCGTCCAGCCGGATGCCGGAAACCATTTGAAATTCAGGCGATTATGTAAAAGATTGTCGGCGATGACCAATTTCTCGTTGCCGATGATAGGAACGGGCAGCGGGTTGTCCACCACAAAGGCGGACTGCAAATCTTTCATGTAACCGCTGAGCGCCCATTTGGGCGGTTCTTCTTCCTGCGCGGCAATTTTTATAGTTTGAAAAAGGAGGAAAAACAGCAGCCAGGCGGCGTTGCCCGGTTTTTTAAAAAAAACAAATAACCCTAACCCACGAAGAAAAAAGGAAAGCAAAATACAAATAACCGTAGCCGGTAAATAATCACGATGCACTTTCTCTGATTAAAAAATAGCCGTCTTCGCCCTGCTGTTGGTAGCGCGGCATCAGTATCAGCCCGTCTTCGGGCGAGAGAATCTCGCCGTTTTTATCGTAGCCAAGCAACTGTCCCTTTTGTACTTTTTGAAAATTGCGAAATCCCGGCAACAGACTGAAGTTATCTTCTTCGCGAATATGGTGGGTGGTCACCAGTTCGTTGACTTTGGGCAGATTTTTTGAAAAATCAATCAAAAGCTGATAGTGG
>CALMIT010000122.1 GCA_937864255.1 uncultured Saprospiraceae bacterium | reverse complement strand
GCTCAGGCAACAGGGATGGAGTATTAAACAGCTTTACGCTGAGCGGCAACGTAAGCAACTGGGTGGCAGGCGCACCCTCCATTGATAATATTTGGTTTGCAGATGTGGACGGCGACGGCGCGGGCGACCCAAACGATTTTGCCATATTATGCGACCCGACGGGATATGTAAAAAACAATACAGACCTCTGTCCAAATGACCCGAATAAAACTGTACCCGGCATTTGTGGCTGTGGCCTAAACGATGCTGAAAATGATATGGACGGCGATGGAGTTTGCGACTATGAGGACAATTGTCCAAATACCCCAAATGCTAATCAGGCTGACTCCGATTGCGACGGCGTGGGAGATGGATGTGATGTGTGCGACGGCGGCGACGACAGTGTGGACAACAACAACGACGGACTCCCCGATTGTGATAACAACCCCGGATTTGCTAATATCAGCGCCGACTGGAAATGTAGTAATAACACCAAAGTTTCTGTTTGTTATTACACTACTTACGGTACGCGCAGCACGATTTGCATACATCCGAATTCCATAAATACTTATCTGAACGCCCGCCCGCTTTCCTACATCGGGCCTTGCGGCGGCGCTTCCTGCAATGAAGCAAGAGTGGCTTTCGGCAATTTCGAAACAGACGGAAGTTATCAAATGGTGGAGCCGCTGATGTTCTTCCCCAATCCGGTTGCCGATGATTTAAACATCGAGATTGACCCGGTTTATCTGGATCAACACGTTGTCTTGGTTTTGCGCAATCAATTGGGTCGCACGATCTGGACGCAACAATTCCGCCAACTCGAAACTACTTCCATTCAATTGAATGTCAAAGAGTTTGGTTTCGCACCGGGTATCTACAATCTTTCATTGCAAAGTGACAATAACGTAATTACAAAACAGGTGGTTGTAGGCAAATAGCTTCACAAACCATAACAATTGCAAAAACTGCCGCCCCAGGGCTGTGACTTTTTTAAAAGTGAACGGCGTTCGGGTGGCAGGTTTTGAAAATTCATTTTTCCGCACTTTAAAAAATAATTTACCATGAAAAAACTCAGACCTCCATCGCTTTCCGTCCGCTCAGGCAGCGAAGCCCGTTTTTCCTGCTTTCATATTACCCTAACACATTTTTCTAACCTTTTTACTTTTCTATCAATGAAACGAAGTATAATATTTTTCCTTTTAACCTGCCTGCTGGCAGGGATTACCCTGCCCTTGCGCGCTCAATGGACGCCAATAGGTGCAGACATAGATGGCGAAGCGACGAATAACTATTCCGGTTGGTCAGTTTCTACTTCTGCCGATGGTAAGCGCGTGGCCGTTGGGGCAATAGGCAATAATGGAAAAGGGCACGTACGCGTGTACGCCGAAAACAATGGTAGCTGGTCACAGATAGGCGCAGACATAGATGGAGAAGCGAATAACGACCAATTCGGGTATTCAGTTTCTCTCTCCGCCGATGGCAAGCGCGTGGCAATTGGAGCGCCCACTAATGATGGGAGTGGCGATAATGCTGGCCACGTGCGCATATACGCGGAAAACAATGGTAGTTGGTCACAGGTAGGCGCCGATATAGATGGTGAAGCGGCTAACAACCAATCCGGCCTCTCGGTTTCCATCTCTGCAGATGGCAAACGGGTAGCAATCGGAGGTCCTTATAATAATGGAAATGGGGCCGCATCTGGACACGTGCGCATATATGCGGAGAACAATGGTAGCTGGTCACAAGTGGGTAATGATATAAACGGAGAAGCGGCTAATAATACGTCCGGTCACTTTATTTCCCTCTCCGCAGACGGCAAAC
>CALMIT010000121.1 GCA_937864255.1 uncultured Saprospiraceae bacterium | reverse complement strand
CGCGCAGCAGGCAGTACTCGGCAGACCCGCTTATTCGGAATCTTCGCAAATTCCCAATGCAGAACTCAAACCCGAGATTTCAAATTCTTTTGAAACGGGCGTGGATTTGCGCTTTTTCAAAAACCGCATCGGGCTTGACCTCACTTACTACCTGACCAACAGTAAAAACCAGATCCTCGGCGTGCCGCTGTCCAATACGACCGGCTATTCTACCAGGCTGATCAATGCCGGTTTGATTCAAAATCAGGGTGTGGAAGTGGTATTGCACATCAATCCGATCAGAAGCGCTTCGGGTTTCAGATGGGATTTGGATTTGAACTGGTCAACCAACCGGGGTAAAGTAAAAGAACTGTACACTGACCCTGTTTCCGGGCAGTCTATTACAAACTATGTAATGGCCAGCAGGTATGTGACCGTAGAAGCGCGGGTAGATGAAAATATGGGCGATATGTACGGCATCGGCTACACCAGAGTGAGCGATAATCCCGAGGATAAATATTACGATCCGACCGGGCAGTATGTAGGCCAAATAGTGTACAACAATGACGGAAAACCCGTGCCAACAGCTACGCAGATAAAACTGGGTAATTACAACCCCGACTGGCTCGCGGGTATCAGCAACCAGTTTTCTTACAAAGGCATTAACCTCGGTTTTCTTTTTGATATGCGTATGGGTGGAAAAATCTACTCGCACACGCAAACCGTTGGCCGCGAGGGCGGTATCATCGCCGAAACGCTCGAAGGGCGCGCCGACGGCTACGATCTCAGCAAGCCCGGCAACGGCGTAATCGGAGAAGGCGTGGTGCCGGTACTCGACGGTGAAGGCAACGTAACGGGCTTTACCGAAAATACCAAACAACTTTCCGCCCGCGAGTGGCACACGACCATCACATTGGGTCGTCGTCTGATCGAAGGAATGGTGTACGACGCCACTTTCTTAAAACTCAGAGAAGTAAGATTGGGCTATACCATTCCCAATAAATGGCTGGGCAGTTCCGGCGTGAAAGACATCACCATTTCGCTTGTGGGCAGAAATCTGGCTTTGTGGACGGACGTGCCGCACGTTGATCCCGAAACTTCCTCTACCGCCGGCGGACAAATCATACCTGGCGTGGAGTCGGTGGCGCTGCCTTCCACACGGAGCTGGGGCGTCAATCTCGGACTCAATTTTTAGTCAAACTCTTTTTGTTTACTATTTCAAAATTTTGAAAAATGAATTTTCAATCAAAAATATTCCTTGTGGCGGCGCTGGTGCTTACGCTCTTTGCCTGCACCAAAGATTTCGATGAAATCAACGAAAATCCCAACGCGCCCACCGATGTAAATTCGGGACTAATACTGCCCGGCGTACTCAGAGACGTGATGAACACCGTGATGAACGAAGCCTGGGGCATCGGAAATATTGTCGTACAACAAACGGCAAAAAATCAGTTTGTAAACGAAGACCGCTACCTCTGGGGCGAACTCAACGGCATCTGGAATTCTGTTTACGACAACATGCGCGACGTCAACAATATCATCCGTGCCTCGGAAGAAAGAAAGGAGCAAAATTATCTGGGCGTGGGTTTGGTTTTGCGCGCCTGGTTGTTTTCACTGGCTACCGATGCGTACGGCGATATTCCTTATTCGGAAGCTATTCAGGGTAAATCTGCCGGAATTTATTATCCGAAATACGACACGCAGGAAACTATTTACAACGGCATTTTAAATGATTTAAAAACGGCCAACGAAATACTCGGCACTTCGGCGGAAGCTATCAGCGGCGACGTACTTTTCAACGGCGATATTGATAAATGGAAAAAATTATCCAATTCGCTGCGGGTGCGCTACCTGATGCGCATTTCAAAAAAGAAAGACGTGAGCGGCGATTTGCAGACCATCGTCAATGCGCCGGCTACATACCCGGTTTTTGAATCAAATGCCGACAATGCGGTGTATAATTATGCGAGTTCGAATCCGGATCAATTTCCGCTTTACTCGGCGCGTATCGGCTCTTTCAACGAATTCAGAGCCAGCAGCACAATGGTGGATTTTTTGAAATCGGTCAATGACCCGCGCATCAACGTGTTTTTCAGACCTACGCCCGCCAGCATCGGCAGTGATACCGCCATCATCCGGGGTATTCCGAACGGGCTGGACGACGTGACGGCGCAGACTTACCTGGGCGGACAGCAAAACCACTCCCAAATCGGAAGTTTGTTTTATGAAGCCGCCATTTCGGGCGAAGGTTTGAAAGTGGCAAAAGGCGTCATCATGACTTATGCCGAGTTGCAGTTTTTGCTGGCGGAGGCTGCCGAAAAAGGACTGATAGGCGGTAGCGCCGAAGATTTTTACAAAAACGGCGTCAACGCTTCTTTCAATTTTTACAACCTGGCTATTCCTGCCGATTATTTTACCAGCCCGCTGACGGCTTACACCGGTACGACCGAGCAAAAACTCGAAAAAACAGGAACTCAGAAATGGGTGGCGCTTTATTTTCAGGGAATGGAAGCCTGGTTTGACTGGCGGCGTACCCGCTTTCCAAAATTGCTGCCTTCGGTGGACAATCAAAACGACGACAGGATTCCGGTGCGGTTCATTTACCCGATCATCGAAGGCTCGCTGAATGGCGCCAACCGCCAGGAAGCAGTAGCCCGCCAGGGCGCCGACGATATCAACACACTGATGTGGTATCTGAAATAAATCTTCTTTTTCATAATAATCATTTGATTTTGAAAAGCGGCTGGAAGCAAAGGATCAGGTCCGGCCGCTTTTTTAAAAAAGATTACAAAATGAAAAACCAACTTTTAATTTTTCTTTTCGCGCTTTGCTTTGCCCCGCTTTGGAGCCAGAAAGAATTGAAAACCGAAAATGTGTTTTTGATAACCCTGGACGGGCTGCGCTGGCAGGAACTTTTTTCAGGCGCGGTGGACAGCTTGATCTCCGATAAAGAATTTACGCACGATACGGCTTTATTGAAAAGTGTTTTTTGGGTAGAAAATGCGCAGGAACGCCGCGAGCGCCTGATGCCTTTTTTCTGGACGACCATTGCCCGCGAGGGGCAGATTTATGGCAACAGGTGGCACAAAAATTTTGTCAATTGCAGCAATAAAATGTGGTTTTCCTATCCAGGCTACAACGAAATATTGACCGGCGCAGCAGACGACGAGCGCATTCATTCCAATGATAAAATTCAAAATCCCAACGTCAATGTTCTGGAATATTTCAACCGAATGCCCGAGTACAAAGACAAAGTGGCGGCATTCGGCTCCTGGGACGTTTTTCCTTTTATTATCAATGAGGAAAGAAGCGGTGTGCCGGTGAATGCAGGTTTTGAGGAAGTAAAAGGAAAAAAACTGAGCTGCAATGAAAAAACGCTGAACAAACTTCAGCGCGAAATTCCAAGCCCCTGGGGTTCTGTGCGGCTCGACGGTTTTACGCAAAATTTTGCACTGGAATACCTCAAAAAAAATCACCCGAAACTTTTTTATATCGCCTACGGTGAAACGGATGATTTCGCACACGACGGAAAATACGACCAGTACCTCTGGTCTGCCCGCCGCACCGACAGCTTCATTCGCGAATTGTGGGAATACGTACAGAGCCATCCCAAATACAAAAACAAAACGACGTTCATCATCACGACCGACCACGGACGCGGACACAGTCCGAAAGACACCTGGAAACACCACGGCATCAAAATCAAAGACGCCGACGAAATCTGGTTTGCCGTGATTGGTCCTGACACGCCGGCTTCCGGCGAAATGAAAAGCCCGGGGCAATTGTACCAAAACCAGGTGGCGGCTACGGTGGCGGCTTTCCTGGGAAAAAGTTTTTCAAACGGAAAAACCGTGGCGCCTGCCGTCAAAAGCATGTTCCCTAGTATTTCAAAATAAACATGATAGGTAAGTAGTAGCATTTGTAGGTAACCGGCTCCGGACGTTTTTGACGCGGAGCCTTTTTTGTTTTTAAAACACATAAGTGGTTCATTATGAATTTTTTAAACTTCATTTTATACTTTTTTTGCTGCCTTTCGGGAGTGCCGGAAAATCAGCACGCGACAAAAGAATTACCACTACAGCCTCCGACCTATGATTTTGAAAATCCGCGCCAGGCAATAGCCGGGCTGAATTTGGAAACATACACGCGATTTCAGGCGAATGCACCTGCCGGGCCGGCGCCGCTGTTTTCCATTTCGGGCGCCTGGGAATATGAGGGGGGCAAGGAGTCGGAAACTCTGAAATCCTTTGTCATCCCCGATTTTAAAAATGCGAAACAGGTTAATTTGCCACACCGCATCTTGCTGCCCAATCGCGCAATGTGGTACCGCAGCCCGATCCGGACGGAGACGCCTTTCATCATCCACGCGGCAGCGGACGACGGCGCGCAGGTGTTTTTGGACGGCGAACAACTTGAGCAGTGCGCGCCGGGCGGATTTTTTGAAATAAATACGCATTCAAAAAACAGCCGTCTGGTCGTCAGAGTACTCAATAATGCGATGAAGGGCGGGCTGAATAAAGTGGATGTTTTTGATAAAAATGACTTTGAGCAATACCGCGTCGCAATCGGAGAGGCGGAGCAGCGGGCTGTCTTTTTCAAAAAACTGCTTCATTTGAAAAAATTACCCGCCGGCTTTGAAAATGCGAGCGGAATAGACGAATTGGAAAAGCAACTGGAAGGCTTGCCGTACTTTTTGGCCGGGCCGGTCACGGATTTTTGCGGCGCGGA
Source organism: uncultured Saprospiraceae bacterium (assembly GCA_937864255.1). Taxonomy (GTDB): domain Bacteria; phylum Bacteroidota; class Bacteroidia; order Chitinophagales; family Saprospiraceae; genus JAGQWW01. The sequence continues at coordinate 4,893 of CALMIT010000121.1, read as the reverse complement.
TTCGGTGCGTATTTTTTTGGAAACTACTCACGACGCGCCGGTCAGACTGTATTTTCAAAAAACAGGCGCGCAGACTTTGGACAGTCTGACGCAAATCCCGAAAAACGGGGTAGTCCGGTTTTATCTTTCGCGGCTTGAGAAAGGAAAAAATTACACATATCAGGTCAACCAATCGGACGCCTGGTCGGAGGTATTTCATTTTAGCCTGCCTCCCGAAGTGATTGATAATGTGGAGTTTACTATTTGGGCGGATAGCCAAAACGGTCTGGACACTTTTCAAAAAATCACGGCTTTGCCGGAGTTTTTGTCGGCGGATTTTACCATCGGCGTGGGCGACTTGGTCGGCTACGGCGCTCGTGCCGCGCAATGGTGGGATTTTTTTGATGTGCTTCATCCGGCGGCTCAAAAAATGCCGGTTTGGCTGGTGGGCGGCAATCACGATTACGACGGATATTACGACGATTTGCAGGCGGCCAATTTCCAAAAATACAGGCATACGCAGCCGTATTTTATAAAATCATACGGGCGGATTTGTTTCATCGGACTTGACCCGAATACCACTTTCCCAATCAGTTTTGAAAAAGAACAAAAGGAATTTTTTTACCGGGCTGTCGAATCGGCGGCGTGGAAAAATGCCGACTGGCGTTTTGTGCTGATGCACCAGCCGCCTTTCAGTCAGGGCTGGGAGGGTTATGCGGGCGATGCCTGCGTGCGGGAGCTTTTGGAGCCGGTGATGGAAAGTGCAAAAATTGACTTTGTGGTGTCCGGTCACACGCACGATTACGAGCGGTTGGAGAGAATGTACGGAAGGCAGAAAACCACTTTTTTGATTTTGGGCGGCGCGGGCGGCGGATTGGAAACGCCACCCCTGCCGCTTCCCACAGATGCATTTTCAAAAATGGACACGGTGATCATGCGCCACCATTTCGGCAAGTTCAGCGCTTCCTCCAAAAAGATTTTTTTCCGGGCTTATGATACGAAGGGGCTGATTTTGGATGCGGTGGAAAGGCGGAGGTGAGGTTTTAATTTTTATAAATACTATTTTTTGTTCGGGTGGTGCTTCTTGCCCGGCGTCCATTTTGGAGAGGCTGGGGGGATGCGCGAGATCAATAGCTCCGCCTTTCAAGGCGGAGAATATGAAAACAAAATGAAAATGGCTTTAGCCAAAGCGCTTAATTTGGCTAAAGCCGGGGGCACATACACCACTCACCCCGCCATGAATGGCGCGGCAATTGATTTGAAAAATCCCCCTTTGGAGGGGGCAGGGGGAGGAAAAGTTTGATTTAAAAAAGAACAGCTCCGTTCGCGCGGCATCTCCGTCAGGGCGGATTAAATAACACTGATTTTGTGTGGTGTTTTGAAATATTTAGTGCGGGCATTATAACGGTTGGCTTGCTGTCGTGCCACCGTGTGTGGGCTTTTGGGCGGCATTTTCGTAAAGCCTTGTTCTCGGTTTTATTTCTCGCTTGAAGGGATTATTAGAGCATCAAAACTATTGTACAATCTACCAATTGGCAGGATTACAGTGAGTCCAACGCCTAAAAATATTGACATTAAAAGCCACATATTTTCTTTTGATTTTTTTAACCTTAATACTGACTGTGCAGTTGTCTGCATATCTGAAAACAAAGTTTCAAAATCTGCGTCTTTAATGTTTTCGATCGTCTTGTTTTCAAATATATCTTCTTTAATGCCTAACGAAAGTTGTCTTGTTTTATAGTTGAATAACGAAATCGTATTATACAAATCACATTGGGCACTCAGTCTTAAATTTTCTATTTCATCAGTTTTGAATTTAAAACCAATATTCTTCAATCTATTGTTTAATCTGGTACTTTCTGCTTCAATATCGTTCCATATTTCGTGTAAAGCATATTTAATAAATAGTGCGATTATTGCGCAAAAACCAGGTTTAATCAGATTTGCTAAATCTAATTTTTCTTTTCTTTTTTCGCTTATTTTCCCTAATAAATGGAAAGGAGCATCGCTGTTTCGATATTTGTTCTCAGTCGCTATAAATGAAGATAGAAAAATCCAAAATTTTTCCTTTATTAAAAATGTAAGTGCAAAATGAAAAACTAAACCTATGCATTCTTTTAAGAATTCAGCAAACCTAATTACTTCCTCTTTTCTTAGTTCTTTTGTTTTCTTTCCTTCAAGTATGGCGATACCTTCAAGTGTATATACAAGATTTTCATGGCTCTCAGCATCTCTGATAGATTTCATCAACTTTATATCAAGGTCTGAAAATTTTAGCAACTCACAATTATTTAGTACCCAGTATTTTCCAGAAACTTTTTTGCCATCAATAGTCCAAAATGAATCTTCTTTTTCGGTCGCAAGCTCTTTTGCTTTAAAGGGTTTGTACCATAAATTGTATAATTTATCAGTTTCTAATTTATCGGAAATCGTATAATATGCAAAATATTCATAAGAATTTTCAAATGTGTTTTTAATTATAGAAACGGCTTCTTTTAAATCATCAACTTTTTTTTTAAAGTTTAAATTAAATTGTGACTCAATTCCAAATTTAATAATAAAATCAGTTCTAATTAATTCACTCCAAAAAAGTGCAGCCTCCTTAGTATGATTATCGGCAATTGAATTAGCGCCAGAAATGCATCTTTCTAAATTTTCAGAGTAATATGCTGTTAATTCTGAAAAACTCCCACTTGGAATAGACCAAAACCCATTCGAAACGCTATCCATTTCATTTAAAATATCAGGTATTAATCTTTCCTTTTTGTTATGCTTCATTAATACAAATTATCAATATTTTTTTTATTCCGACAACAAGTGGATCTTCAAAAACGACTATGCAAATATGCATTGCGTCTTTACATCATCGTTTTCGAGTATGCCACCTATGCGTATACTACTTTACTCCCTCCTTTTGGCGATAAATCCAAATTCCTGATTTGTTATACTTAAAATAATAGCTTTCTCTCAGAAGTATGTTTGGTGGGTAAATGAGCGACCAAGCTAACAACTCCAATTCGTATTTCAAAGCTGCGCACACAATTTTTGCGGCAGTCACTTTTATGAGGAAGGCAGGCGGAATAAAACAAAAGGCTTCATCTCTCAACAGATGAAGCCTTTTGCATCTTTTTGGCTCAGGCTTTTATCACATCTTCAGCAATTTAAAAGCGTGTGTCCATTGGTTTTTCAGGAAGCCGGGGGCACACCAGAGAATGCACAACTGCTCGATACTGCCGGCTACTTCGGCGGGTCCCATGTCCTCGGTTTCCCAGCCGAATTCGGTTAAAATATCGGTTGTTTCTTTTTTCGCCGCGACCTCATTGCCACAAATAAACATGGTCGGTTTGCCGCCTGGAAATTGCGGATCAACCATAAACGCCGCACCCACCGAGTTGAACGCTTTTACAAAATGCGCCTTCGGGTGTTCATTTTGCAACTGTTCCATCAAAGACGAGTTGGCAGGCGTGAAAAAGCGCAGCGCGCCGTTGACCGGACCAGCGGTTTCGTCAATCGGGTTGGTTGCGTCTATGATCGTTTTGCCTTCGAGGTTGCTCGCGCCGGCGAGATTCAGCACATCGGCGGCGTGTTTTCCGTTGATGGCCAAGACGATAATGTCGCCAAATTTTGCGGCTTCTTCAAAGCTGCCGGTTTTCGCTTTTCCGTCTGTGCCGGACAGCCATTCGGCGAGTTTGGATTGATCGCGCGAGCCGAGCATCACATCGTAGCCGTGTTTTAAAAATCCGCTGCCCAGTGTTTTGGCGACGCCGCCGGAGCCGAGTATTCCGATTTTTTTCATGGTAGAGATCATTTTTGGTGAGAAGTATTTTTAATCAGGAAGCAAACAAGCAACAGTGAAATGAGTTGCAATGCTCACAGCTTTTGAATAAAAATCTGTCTCCCTTTTCCAAAACTTTATTCAATATTCATTTCTCTTTCACACACACTTCATCTTGCCGGTTCACTTTTGCGTCGTCTTACGTTTCATACACTACTTGACAGTCAGAGGTTTTGAAGGAGGCTGTTTGTGAATCACGAGAACAGGCAGCCTACTTTTTTCAAGGTTACGGAGTTTTTTCATATAGTGAGATTATTAGGGTGGCTACTTGATCGGAGTAGCCTTTTTTGTTTACAATTCTTTAATTCTATCTTGATTTTCACTTTCCTGGTTTTCAGATTCCATCATCCAATTTTGCTGAAGATTTCTAAACTTCAAAAATCCTCGCATGCTGCGCCGCTGGCTGCAAAAAGCACCTTCTTTTTATTTCGTTTCCTTCGCCATGCTGGCTGCTTTCGGCGCTTATTTTTGCATGTATGCTTACCGCAAACCTTTCACCGTAGCCACTTTTGAAGGATTGAATCTTTGGGGTCTGGATTTTAAAATATGGCTCATTATCGCTCAAGTCGCCGGTTATGTGCTCTCAAAATTTATCGGTATTAAAGTTATCAGCGAATTAGGCCGGGGGCGCGGGCGGCTGTTTTTTCTGGTCGGTTTGATATTGGCGGCAGAAACGGCGCTTTTTTTCTTTGCCCTCGTGCCAGTGCGGTGGAAACTGCTTTGCCTGTTTTTCAACGGGCTGCCTTTGGGAATGATTTGGGGCATTGTGTTTTCTTACCTGGAAGGGCGGAGGTTTTCCGAAATACTGGGCGCGGGGCTGAGCGTCAGTTTTATCGTTTCTTCCGGCGCGGTCAAATCTGTCGGCAAGTGGGTGATGGACAGTTTGGGCTATTCCGAATTTTGGATGCCTTTTGTCAGCGGACTGATTTTTTTGCCTTTCCTGCTGATTTTTGGAATCATGCTGGAACAAATACCCCCGCCGACGCAGGAAGACGAATTGCTGCGCAGTCCGCGTCGCGCCATGACCCGCCACGAACGCAGACAGTTCATAAGCACTTTTGCCGCCGGCATTCTTACGC
>CALMIT010000120.1 GCA_937864255.1 uncultured Saprospiraceae bacterium | reverse complement strand
CCGCTTTCAATACCGAAAGTTTCAATTTGTTGATTATCAAAATGTTGTGCAAAGTCCACATTTACCAAAACCTTGCCACCTTCTTTAATTTTTTTCGCGAAAGCGAGGTAGCCCGTTTCCAAAACCGAAGCCGCATCGCCGTAAATATCGAGGTGATCCGGATCCATGCTCAGAATCACAGCCACATCCGGCGAAAGGTGCAAAAAACTGCGGTCGTACTCATCGGCTTCCACCACCACCCAATCGCTTTTTCCTTCCACATAATTGCTCCCGAAATTGGTAGCGATGCCGCCCAAAAAAGCCGAGCAATCCAGACCCGCCGCGCGCAACAAATGCGTGGTGATGCTGCTTGTCGTCGTCTTTCCGTGTGTACCCGCGATGGCAACCGTCTTTTTACTTTCACTGATAATTCCGAGCACTTCAGCCCGTTTTTTCAAATCGAAACCGTTGTTTATGAACCAGTTAAGTTCTTTTTGATCTTTCGGAATAGCCGGCGTCCACACCACCAAATCCAAATCGCCGGGTATTTTTGAAGGATTGTCGTCGTAATGAATTTCCATTCCTTCGCGCTCCAGCGCCTGCGTCAGTTCGGTCGAGGTTTTGTCGTAACCGAAAATCTGCGCGCCGTGCGCATGGAAAAAGCGCGCCAAAGCACTCATGCCGATTCCTCCGATTCCCAAAAAATAGATGCGCTTCAAATCCTTCATTTCACTGTATCCTTTTTCTTTTTTCTACCAATAAAAAAATTTCATTGACAATGTTTTCTGCGGCGTCCGGCTTCGCCATTTTTTTGATATTGCCGGAAAGTTTGCCCGCCAGTGCCTGGTTTTGCAAAATCCGCAAAGCCAGCGGAATCATTTCCTCGGCAGCCTCGCCGTCTTCCACCAAAAATGCCGCCTCGTTTTCTGCAAGCGCCTTTGCATTTTTGGTCTGATGATCCTCCGCCACATTCGGCGAGGGAACCAAAATCGCGGGCTTGCCCACGATGCACAATTCGGAAATGGTCAGCGCACCCGCCCTGCAAATCAGCACATCCGCCAGCGCATAAGCCAGGTCCATTTTTTCCAGAAATGCGGTGATTTTCACGTCGGGCAATTGCGCCGTTTCGCATTTTGAAAACTCATCCACATACAATTTGCCAGCCTGCCAAAGAACTTGTACATCCGTGCGTTTTTGAAGAAGTTTAAAATTTTCGCGCATGGCTTCGTTCAGCCTGCGTGCGCCCAAACTTCCTCCCATCAGCACTATCGTTTTTTTGTCAATATCAAAACCAAAATGAGCGGCGGCTTCCGTCTTTTTATCGGTTACGTCCGCCAAATCCTGCCGCACCGGATTGCCCGTCAGGGTAATTTTTTCTTTTGGAAAAAATTTTTCCATGCCCGGGTAAGCGACGCAGATTTTGTCTGCCTTTGCTGCTAACAGCCGGTTCGTGATTCCCGGATACGAATTTTGCTCCTGTATCAGCGTCGGTATACCCAGTTTTGTCGCCATACGCAAAGTAGGGCCGCTCGCAAATCCGCCCACCCCGATGACCACATCGGGTTTAAAACTTTTCAAAACAGACCGCGCTTTCAAAAGACTGCTTACCAGTTTGAATGGAAAAGCAAGATTTTGCAAAGTGAGCTTTCTTTGAAAGCCGCTGATCCAGAGTCCTTCTATCGGGTAACCCGCTTTCGGTACCCGCTCCATTTCCATCTTTCCCTTCGCACCCACAAATAATATCTCCGCCTCCGGTTTTCTTTTTTTGACGGCATCGGCAATGGCAATCGCCGGAAAAATATGTCCGCCTGTTCCGCCGCCGGAGATGATTATTTTCATGATTAAAAATCAAATTATTCCGTCCCTGCAAATTTCTGATCCTGCTGTTGTTTCAATTGCTCGATGTGTTTGCTCACGCTCAAAATCATCCCCAAAGCAAGGCACGAAAACAACAAGGACGTACCGCCCATACTCAAAAACGGCAAAGTCAATCCGGTGACCGGCACGAGGTGTACATTCACAGAAATATTCGCCAATGCCTGCGTGACCAGGCTCACCGTCAGTCCGATGGCCAGCATCGCCCCAAAAGCTTTCGGGCTTATCGTGACCAGCCGCACCGTGCGAAACATCAACAGCACATATAAAAACAAAACGATGAATCCGCCTATCAAACCATATTCCTCACATATTATCGAATAAATAAAATCCGAGTAAGCCGAAGGCAGGTGGTTGCGCTGGAGACTGTTTCCCGGTCCGCGGCCGATAACGCCGCCGTTGGCAATCGCAATTTTTGCCTGCTGCACCTGAAAGCCGCCGCTGTCTTCATTTAAAAATTCTTCCACCCGCGAAGTCCAGGTATCTACCCTGATTTCTTTGGGGAAGAAATTTCCCAGCAAAATCAAAAATGAAAACACGACCACACCGAGCAACAACAGCAAAAAGATATATTTCAAAGCAACCCGTCCCACGTACATCATGGTGATGCAAGTCAAGAAAAGCATCAGCGACGTGGACAAATCCGCAGGCGCTATCAATCCGCAAATAATCAGCACGGGCACGATGATGCCGAAGCGATCGGCGAGGCGTCCCATGATGATGCCGCCGAAGACGAAGCCCAC
>CALMIT010000119.1 GCA_937864255.1 uncultured Saprospiraceae bacterium | reverse complement strand
TAGCAAATACCCAACACCGGAATTTTGCCAATCAGGTTATCCAGATCAAGTTTCAGCGCGTTCGGGTCTTTGACCGAAAAAGGGCTGCCGGAAAGTATCACTGCTTTTACGGAAGCGTCGAGGTCAAATTTTTTGTTGAAAGGCAGGATTTCGCAATAAATGCTCAACTCCCTGACGCGTCTTGCAATGAGTTGAGTGTATTGTGAGCCAAAGTCGAGGATGATAATTTTTTCGTTCATCGGGCAAAGATAAAAATTGTAAAATGGACTTTTATCATCCATTTTCGGACGAGATGTTTCATTTTTCGAAATGAATTTTCATATTTGCAAAAAATAAATATTTATAGTAGCCAAAAATTCAAATGGTTAGAAAAAAAATTTTTAAAATAATTTTTAATAAAACCTTACGCATTAAATATTGGCATAATGTTTGAAATATTTTAGACAGTTCATTAAATCAAAAACTCTGTATTTCTCATAAGCAAACTCAATCCGGTCGTCGGAGTTACTAAAATCAGGTAACTCCGACCCTTTAAAATGAGAAGACAAGCGGGCAGGCAAAATGACATAACCAATTAATAATTAATGAAACACTTCGCCCATGAACAAAACTATCGGCTACATCGCAATCGGCATCTGTTCTTTGATTTTGGCTTCTTTCGCCGTAGTGCAGCAAATTGCCATTGACAAGCTGGATGCGAAACTTGAGGAAAAAGAAACAGCGCTGAAGCAAAAAGGCAAGTCGCTTTCGATGGAAATGCAAACTTCCGACCGCCTGCGCTCCGAAAATTCTCTGCTCATCGACAGTATTAATGTGCTTAATGTAAAAATAAATGACCTGAACATCCTGGTCGAACAGCAGGAAGCAATCATTAAAAAACTGGACGGTAAGATTAATCGCAGAGAAAATAAATTTGAAGAATTGGAGAAAAAAATATCCTGGCTGGAAAAAGATCAAATTAAAAATGCAGCCCGGATCAAAGAGTTGGAAGCAGAAAAAACAGATTTATTAAAACAAATTGAAGATTTTTCCAATAAAAAGGCCCAATTGGAACGACAATTGGAAGAAGATAAAAAGTTGAGAATGGAAGCTCAGTTGGCGCAAGATGAGTTGCAGAAAAAAAATCTGGTAACTCACGGCACTTGGGTAACCTACCACGAAATAGATCTTAGAAAAAAACCACACCGTGGAGATATTTCAAAGATTAGCGACTCCGGTGAAAACTGGAAGTACACTGCCTTCAATTTCTCTTTAGGACACCACGATAATGCGGTCTTGCTGGATCAAGAATTTGTATTAAAAATTGTTGATACAGACACGGGCGAGATATTGCCTCTGATAGAAACGAATCCTCTATTCCCTGAAAATGAATCGAAACTGGAAGGCAGATTTTTCCGCTACCAGGATAACCCTATCGAATTGATGTATGTGAATACACAGGAAAAGCGCAGCAAGAATTACGAGGTCAGAATTTATTACGTCAATGCAAACGGTCAGCATCAATTGCTGGAAAACAGCAAGCGACCGATTGTCAAATCAGGAAAGCCTTTTTCTTTATAGAAGTTTGTTTGCTTCTGGCAGTAACCAATTGGTTACTGCCGTTTTTTTATTTTGACTAAAACTCGTCGCCCTGTTCATCCAACCATTGGGCATTCAATTTCAACACTTTCTCGATTACGTCCCGCACGCATCCTTCTCCGCCTTTCAAAGGAGAAATATACTGTACAATCTTTTTAATCTCGGGCACAGCATCTGACGGACAAACGGGCAGCCCTACTTTTCTCATCACCTCGTAATCGGGTATATCGTCGCCCATGTAAAGAATTTCATCCTGATCGAGTTCCAGCATTTCAAGCAGTTCTTCGTACACTTCGAGTTTGTTTTCGACGCCGATATGAATGTTGGTGACGCCCAAATTTCTGAGGCGCTGTACTACCCCGGATGATTTTCCACCTGAAATAATGATGATTTTATAGCCGTGCCGGATAGCAATTTTCACAGCATACCCGTCACGTATATTCATCGTACGAAGCAAATGACCATTTTCGAGTACGATGATGTTACCGTTGGTAAATACGCCATCTACATCGAAAATAAAAGTGCGTACCGACCTGAATTTTTCGAGGTAGTTCATGATTTTTATTGATTAGCTGAATTTTTCCGGGCGCATCTGCGGGAAAAACAAAACCTCCTGAATACTCGCCTGATTGGTGAAAAGCATTGCCAGACGATCCAAACCAAAACCGATGCCGGATGTCGGAGGCATTCCATACTCCAAAGCGCGCAAAAAATCGTGGTCTATAAACATGGCCTCATCGTCGCCTCTTTCCTGCAATTTGAGTTGTTCTTCAAAACGCTCCCGCTGATCTATCGGATCGTTCAATTCGGTATAAGCATTGGCAATTTCTTTCTTATTACAAATCAACTCAAAACGCTCTACCAAGCCGGGTTTTGAGCGGTGTTTTTTGGTAAGCGGCGACATTTCAACCGGATAGTCAGTAATAAAAGTCGGTTGAATAAAATGGTGTTCGGCAGTTTCTCCGAAAATTTTGTCAATCAATTTCCCGCGCCCCATTGTCGGGTCGGTTTCGATGTGAAATTTTTTACAAACTTCCCGCAATTCGCTTTCTTCCATTTCGGAAACATCCACGCCGCTGTGTTCTTTGATGGCGTCATAAATCGAAATCCGCCTGAAGGGCGCTTTGAAACTAATCGTATTCTCGCCTACCTGAATTTCCGTGGAGCCGCAGGTATCCAAAGCCGCTTTTTCCAACAACTGCTCGGTCGTGTCCATCATCCAGAAATAATCTTTGTACGCCACATAAAATTCAAGAATCGTAAATTCGGGATTATGGGTACGATCCATTCCTTCATTTCTGAAATTACGACTAAATTCATACACCCAGTCAAAGCCTCCGACTATCAGTCTTTTCAAATATAATTCGTTTGCGATACGGAGGTAAAAAGGGACATCCAGAGCGTTGTGATGTGTGATAAACGGGCGCGCTGCCGCG
>CALMIT010000118.1 GCA_937864255.1 uncultured Saprospiraceae bacterium | reverse complement strand
TATTGCGCTTTTAGAGATAAAGAAAATCATTAATGCTTTTAAAAAATAAAGTCGTTGTCTGAAATCTGGACAACGACTTTTTTCATATGCGTCATTGATCATTTTCGTATCCAAACAGGTCTATTTCCTCGTCTTCATCGTCCAACATGACCTTGTTTTTTACTCTGTACTTTTCCTTACTGGTAGGTTGAAGTTTTTTCTTTTTTAATCCCTCGGCGATGTCTACTGTGTTTTTTTCGTTTCGCCGGGATTTCTCCTTTTTTTTCATTTTTACCTTTTTAAAAACAATTAAACCATCGTTTCTAATAAAATTTTGAAAGAATCTTCTATCCTTTTAAAATTATGGCGAATAAAAAATCGGGATAAAGTAAAGTTTTTTTAAAATAAGGTTCAAGATCTGAAAAGCGCGTTTGGCATTTTTTTCTTTATTTTTTAAAGTGTAATTACCTGAAAACCACCTTTAAAACACAGATAATTAAAAAAGCGCTTGCCGGTTTCTCCCGACAAGCGCTTTTGCTTTTTTAAAACTGTAAGTCAAAACAGGATTAGTTCGTACCTTCTTTAGTTACTGTTTTTACTTTTACAGCTTCGCCTTTTTCAGACTGTACGTTGGCAGAAGAGGCTCCTTTTTTAGCACAGCAAGCATCTTTTTTAGCGCCGCTTGCGCAGCACGCGCCTTTTTTACCGTCCAATCCTACTTTGGTTGCTCCGCCTTTGTTGCAAGATGCTTTTTCAGAAGGCGAAACATTGACAAATTTGCCGGAAGGAGTGTCGTATTGTACTTCTGTCAAGGATACTTTGCCGGATTTTTCACATACATCTTTGCGGTAGTATGATACTTTGCCGGATTTTTCGCACACCTGGCGCTCAATCGAATTATCAAGCGAAGCTGCTTTTGCAGCTCCGGATTCATCATCACTTACGGCAGTTGCAGTAGCAGTTTTTTTAGCATGGCTGCAATTTTGAGCCTGTACACTGCTCGCAGCAACGAAGCCAAGCAGAGCAAAAAGAAGCACTAATCTCTTCATAATGAAAATATTTTTTGGTGAAAAAATTATCTAAAAAGCATCCAAAAATAGCTCAGATGAAAGGCAGATACAACTTGTATTTTTTAAATTGAGAAAATTTTAACGTTTTTTTCAGAAAAGCGCCTATTCAATACTTTCAGAGTTTATCAGTATCTCAGAAACTTTTTTTAATTTTTTTCTTAAAAACAGGCAGTCCAAATGGAAAAACCGGAAATTTGTCCGCCGTTTTTAAATTTCATTTCCCACTCAAATAAATCATAAAATGACAAGAGCATTTCTTTTTATTTCTCTCTTTTTTATACTCGTTACAAGCTGCAACACCATAAAATATGCCTCAGACAAACTCCCCGAAAAACAACTGGTTTTTGGAGAGGGCGGCGGTTTTTCGGGCGCTGTGCAGGAATTTATCATACTTGAAAACGGGCAGCTATTTTCCCGGACGAGTTTTACCGAAGCTCCCACCGAAATGAAAAGTATCGGCAAAGCGAAAGCAAAAAAACTTTTTAAAAAAGCCGATCTGCTCAATATTGCCAAGCGGGATTTTATAGAACCCGGCGACATTTATTTTTTTGTACAAATTCAAAATGACGCAAAAAGCAATCACCGGGTAGTTTGGGGAGATGCGAATCACAAAGTCCCCGAAGATATCGAGGCATTTTATCAGGAACTGAAAAAACTGCCCAAGCCGCTGAAAAAGAAATGATAAAATACAGAAATTTAGCGCCTGACAATAAATTTTGAATAAAGGCCATTTCCTTCGCGAGTCTCCACACACACGAAGTAGATACCCTGTTCATGATTTGTCATATTTACACAATATGGAAGATTGTTTGACTTTGTATCCACTTTAAAAATAGTCCTGCCGAATAGTCGGTGATTTTGATCTCGAAGTTTTGAAAACAGGTGTGTCTTCAAAATTTAAATACACTTGCCGGTCAAAAGAATGGGGAAAAATTGAAACTTACATAATATATAGGTTAAGACATACAAGTTTAATGGCAAATTGAGTGGTTTTAGGCAATGCATTATATGTTACTATCAGAAAGCATTTCTATTTTTATGTATTTAAGAGTTATGTTGAGAAGCGTTCTTAAACTCCGTATAAATTCCTGATCAGCATCATTTGGCTCATTAAGCCCCGCTATTGCTAATTCAACTTTTTTTCCTTCCTTATTTGAGAATTTTGTAAAATAAAATAGTAGTTGACCAATTCCCTGCTTTATACAATTAGTAACATTGCTTGAAGGTTTTATTTCAACCAACAAATAGGAGGTTTCCGTGATCATTAATAAATCAATATAATCCTTTTCAAGGCAAATTTTTGAATCTGGATATTCTAATTCCAATTGTTTTTTTAATTGGTTTTGCATTTTTCGATGTTCATAATCTAATATAGAAATGCCCTCTGAAGTTTCTCTTTTTGTTATTTTGATGTCCATGTTATCTAACGCCTGTCTTCTAAATCTTATACTTCCCGATTTATCAATTACCTCTATTTTGGGAGAGATTAGATCAAAACTGTTTCGATAATGATTAATTATTTCGATTTGTCTCCCAAAAATTTCAGAAGTTAAAAATCTAATTTCAGGATTTTCTTCTTTTTCAATTATTTCGTCAATTATCTTTTTATCTGTTATTAAAAACTCATTAAGGTATTTTAAAAAATCATCTATTGTTTGAACCTTAGTACCGTAAATCTTGAACCAATGATTATCTGTTGAGTCATTCTTTTTTGCCTTTATTTTACTCGCTATTTTATCCAAAAGATCAATTTTCCCTTTATCGTTTCGTGCTGTAAGTTGTAAATATACCTCTGCTTTTTCATCTATATCTATCCCAAATCCTATATTGTTTACCTTTCTATCATTATCGAATCCTTGCCAAAAGGAAATATTCATATAGAACGAATTCCCATGAAACCACATCCCATTTTCTAATTTGTGCCCTCTATTGATTTTGCGTGTCAAAAAAAATGACCCCTCATTTATTAAATACTTTAAGGTCGACTCATGCAAGTCTTTGATTTTTATTGCCATTTAGTCTTTTATTTATAATCATTGTTGTTCTTCACACACAAAAGCATTCTATATTTTACCGTTAAAATAATCTACCTTTTCTCCTTGAAGTCTCAATTCAAAAACAGCGCATTAGAAAAGAGCAGCTTGCCCTGATACCAAAATCCGCGAAAAAGTGGGTCGTCGGTCAGATAAATGACTTTTCCGGCGCCGATATTTTGTACGCCGAAGCTCATCGTATCCGACATTTTAGCCAAGAGTTTTGCGCCTACAAATCCTGATTTTTGAATTTGTTTGCCCACTTTCCCTACATTCCAGCCTTCCTTCAGAAGCGGATAATGTGCGTTGTTGGTTTTCAAAGTAAAATATGCGCTGCCCAGACCAAAAGCGAGCGGATGCGAATTATCCAGTTCTATTTTCACTATCGCGCCCGGAGTTCCTTCCGTGATTTGGTCGCGTTCGCTGGCAGCGTATAATTTGGGAAGTGCAAGGCTATCCGATTTATTTTCGTCTTCCACTTTTGGCAAGCTAAAACCTTCTTTGCCTTCAAATGCTTTATTGGCTCCACCGAGTGCGATTATTTTTCCGCCTTTGGTAGCCCATTTTTTCAATTCCGCCACTACCTCGTCTTTTAAATAAGAGCCTTCCGGCAAAATCACCGTATTAAAACCCGACAAGCCGCTCTCATTCAGTTGTCCGGTACCAATCGCCGAAAAAGGATAGTTGACATTCTGTTCAAGGTAGTTCCACACAAAACCATACGCATTATTGTCCACTTCTTCGCCGTAAACCAAGGCAACGGCGGGCGCTGTGATCAGGCGCATTTTATCCGAACCGAGGTCTTTGCCGGATTGCATCCAACCCGTATTGGCGGCTATGATTTCTTGTCCGGTCTTTTTGGCAGCCGCCGCCACTGACTCGCTCCAGTCGCTATTATTCCGGTTATCGGCATGTGTTATGACGAGTGTGCCGGCTTTAAAATTTCTGTTGCCGCTACTAAAAGATTCAACCGAAGACCGAACCACGATTCCTTTTTTTAAAATCTCGCTCAAAAAAGCCGCATTGTCCACCGAATACCAGGGGGCAAAAACCGCATAAGGATTTTGGCTGCCTATATTCGGCAAAGCGGTTGCGGAAGGCTGAAATCCCGGTTTTACATCTATCCGCTGCCGTGTAGCATAGGCATTCAAGCCGTAAGCATAAGGCAAAGACCAGGAGGTAATATCATAAGTCAGAGAGTCTGACAAAGTTGGCTCAGGCTCCAAAAGCACCTGCGCCAAAACAGATTTAGGTTGAAAAGCGCTGATAATCAAATCATTACTCGAAATTTCTACCGAAGCATTTTTACCGCCAGCGTAGTCGTATGCTTCTATTTTGCCGGCAGTTCTGGCGGCAGTTCCGTATCTTATTTTATGCTGATCCAGCAATCGAATGAGCGCTTTTATTTTACCCGCATCTTCAGGATTATTTTTTATAATAAAAGTTTTAAAGACCCCGACGGGATTGCTGCTGGATTGATCGAAGTATTTTTTAAAATTCTGTATAAGCCTGGCGGCATTTTTTGAAGAAACTTCAATGGTGGACAAACTCGTTGTTTTATGGTGCGCTACGCGGTCTTCCAGAGTCAAAGTATCGCCATTATTCATCATCGCCTGCCGGCCTCCGGCCGAGTGCCCCGCCTGCTCATAAGTCATGCCGATGGCGCCGTTGAAAGTAGGATAAGTATCCCCGTAGCTCGGGTAAAAAAGATCAAACACCTCTTTTGTAAAATACAACCAGCCGTTTTTATCAAAATACTGCGCATTGTTCTGTCCGATTTCCGATTGAAAATCCCGCTGCCATTGCGTGATGTATTGGTGAAAAGGCTCTGCCGCCGGCGCAAAATAATAGGGATTATCAATGTACTGTTCATGTAAATCAGGATGCACATGCGGTAGCCATTCCTGGTAAATTTTTATGCGTTGCTGCGACTCCACCTGTGTGAGCCAGGCCCAGTCGCGGTTTAAATCAAACTGGTAATGATTCACCCTGCCGCCCGGCCAAGGCTCCAGGTGTTCACGACTGTTAAGCAGCGGATTCGGAATGCGGTTTCCGGCATTTCTAAACCAGTGCGTGTAGCGGTCGTAACCGTCAGGATTGACGGAAGGATCGATAATGACGACTGTGTTTTCGAGCCAGGTTTTGGTTTCCTGATTGGCCGGATTGACCAGTTCGTACAAAACTTCCATCGAACTTTCGGAGCCGGAAGGCTCATTGCCATGGACGCTGTAGCTCAGCCAGACAATAGCGACGGGCTGATCCGTTTTAGCCTCACCCTCGGCCATGCCTGCCAAGCGCAGGTTATTGAGGCGGATTTCTTCAAGGCGATCCATATTAGCCTTCGAACTCACGATAGCTACCATGAGCGGGCGGTCCTGGTTGGTTTTGCCGTAAGGCACTAACTCGACCAAGTCGCTATTGGCGGCCACATATTCAAAATAATCCACCAACATGTGGTGCGGCGTAAATTGTTCACCGATAGTGTGCGGCAAAAACTGGCTGGGCGAAAGCAATTGTGCAGTCAAAAAGCCTGCAAACCAGATACAAAGCGACAGGCTGGCGATGGTTTTTCTCAAAAAGCGGATCATTTTCAGAAAAGGAGATTTTGTAAAATATTGCTGATTACGTACTGCACACTAATGCTTGCCGGATAGTTTTTTGAACTTTTCAAGGTACTTGAAATCCTGCGATTCATCTGCCTCCGCCAAGCCGGCTTTCAACAAATGTGCATTCAAAAAAGTCCGGTTTTTCAAGTATGCGTAGCAAAGCAAATGATTTTCCGCGTCATATTGAATTTTATCGTAGCGTAAGTATATTTTTTGACCTTTTGTTTTTTCCCGCAGAAAGGCTTCGGCCGCTTGCGTGCTGTTCTTTTTTTCTTTGATGCCTATCAACCGCACCGTTTGACCGTTGTCCAGCACCATCAAATTTGTTTTTAAAACTTCCTTGACGGAAAAATAGGTCTCCCGATTTTCTTTTTGCCGACTCAGGCGGGAGCCGAAAGTCTGCTCGCGCGGGTCGGTTTTTTTATCCAGTTTGTGCGGATCGCGGAAGCGGTAAGGCAGGTTTTCAATTTTTTCATTAAAGTTGGCGGTAGTTTCATCTTTTAAAAATTCGACTTCCGCATCTTCGCCGCCCGCGCCGATTTTTTCTTTTATAATTGGAAAAAAGTCGGCGTTGATTTCATACCCGACCGAGTGGCGTCCCAGATTCCGCGCCGCCAGCGAGGTAGTGCCGCTGCCCAAAAACGGATCCAGCACCGTTTCGCTCCAAAAAGAAAACATGCGGATGAGCCGCGCCGGAAGTTCGGGCGGAAACATGGCGATGTGGCCGTCCTGCCGCGCGCCGGCGAAATTCCAATGTCCGGCAAAAAAGCTGTTCCATTCGTCCGTCGTCATCGCCGATTTTTCTTTTTGCTCCGCAGTCGGCTTCGGCGCTTTTCCCTGTTTTTTAAAAATAAGAATAAACTCGTAGTCGAGTTTTAAAATGCCGTTGCGCGGATGCGGAAAACTGCCCATGATACTGGCGCCGCCGGTGGTGTTGGTCGTCGTCACTTTTTGCCAGATAATGGCGCCCATATAGTCGAATCCGGCCGCCTCACAAAATTTGATAATTTCGGTACGAATCGGAATCACTTTGTACCTGCCGTAATAAACCGAGCGGGCAAACTGGTCGCCGATATTGATGCACAGGCGACAGCCCGGGTGCAGCACGCGGTAACATTCCTGCCAGACGAGATTGAGTTGGTTGATGTAATTTTCATAATTATCGTGGAAGCCGATTTGCGCGTCAGCTCCATAATCTTTTAGCTGCCAGTAAGGCGGCGAAGTGATGACGAGGTGCACGGAATTATCGGCGAGCAAATTCATTTGCCGGCTGTCTCCGTGAACGACTTTGTGATAGGTTTTCAAAATTTTACTGCTTTAAAAAACGGATTCGGCCACCCGCCGGATCGTGGCGGAATCGCCCATCGTGTAGTAGTGCAGGCAAGGCGCGCCCGCGGCTTTCAGTTCTTTTGATTGCGCGATGCACCATTCGATGCCGGCTTCGCGCACGGCGGCGTCATCTTTGGCTTTGCTCACTTCGCGCGCCAGTTCCTCCGGTACATTTACATAAAAATTGCGCGGAATGGACGTGATTTGATAAGCTTTTGTAATTGGTTTCAAGCCTGGCACGATGGGTACCTTGATGCCGGCCGCGCGGCATTTTTCCACGAATTGAAAATATTTATTGTTGTCAAAAAACATTTGCGTCACGATGTATTCCGCGCCCGCATCTACTTTTTGTTTTAAAAAATTCAAATCCATTTCCAAGTTCGGCGCTTCAAAATGTTTTTCGGGATAGCCCGCCACGCCGACGCAAAAATCCGTTTTTTCACCGTTGGAAATATTGGTGTCGAGGTACTTGCCCTGATTCATATCGGCAATTTGCTTCACCAAATCCAGCGCAAATTCATGGCCATCTGCTTCGGGGACAAACTTGCCGTCGAAACGACGGGCGTCGCCGCGCAGCGCCAGCACATTATTTATGTTCAAAAAATTGAGGTCAATCAACGCGTTTTCGGTTTCTTCTTTTGTGAAACCGCCGCAAATCAGGTGCGGTACCGCGTCCACGCCGTAGCGATGCACGATGGAAGCGCAAATGCCGACCGTGCCGGGGCGCTTTCGAATGGCTATTTTTTCATAATAGCCCGTGTCATTTTTTTTGTAAAGAAATTCCTCGCGATGGTAAGTCACGTCCACAAAAGGCGGTTTGAATTCCATCAAAGGATCCAGCACGTCAAAAATAGCCTTCATGCTCCCCCCCTTCAAAGGCGGCAGCACTTCGAAGGAAACCAAAGTGTGTCCGACTGCCTTTTCAAAATATTTACTGACTTTCATACAGTGAAAAAATGAAAATTCGATGATTGCAAAAACGGCATTTTTCAAACCAAAATGACCGTGCAAAGTAACAACAATTCAACTTTCCGGCTCAAACAAAAAATGCCGTAATTGTTTTTATAAAGTGCCGCCGTTTCGCGGCCATCATTCAAAATTCAAAAAACCGGCATTCTGTTTACTTTTGCACCATGGTAGCACCGACTTTGAAAAAAGACATCAGGAATATTGAATTTTCGGAACTGGAAATTTTTTTGCAAGTATCCGGCGAGCCGGCCTTTCGTGCGCGGCAAATCTGGGAGTGGCTTTGGAAAAAAGGCGCGCGCTCGTTTGAAACCATGACCAATCTTTCAAAAAATCTGCGCGAAAAACTGGCGGAACATTTTTCCTTTCCGGTGCTTTCCGAAGATAAAATTCAACTCAGCGCCGACGGCACTATCAAAACCAGATTTCGGCTGCACGACGGACATTTTATCGAATCGGTGCTCATTCCGGTGCCGGAAGAAAAGCGATTTACGGTGTGCGTTTCCACGCAGGTCGGGTGCAGTCTGAGTTGCAAATTTTGTGCAACCGGACAAATGGAGCGCCTGAGAAATCTGGACGCTTCCGAGATTTTCGACCAGTTTATTTTGGTCAATCAGCAATCGCTCGAACATTTTCAGCATCCGCTCACCAACATCGTTTACATGGGCATGGGCGAGCCGCTGCTCAATTATAAAAATGTGTTGAAAAGTGTGGAACTGATTTCCTCGCCCGAGGGTCAAAATTTTTCTGCAAAACGCATCACGGTGAGTACCGCCGGCATTGCCAAAATGATAAAAAAACTGGCCGACGACGAAGTGCGTTTCAACCTGGCGCTCTCGCTGCACGCTGCCGACGACAAAAAACGAAACGAGATCATGCCGATCAACGAGCAAAACAACCTGGCGGTGCTAATGGCGGCGATGGAATATTTTTATAAAAAAACCAAAAACCGGGTGAGTTTTGAATACATCACTTTTCAAAATTTCAACGACAGCATCGAAGACGCGCAAAACCTGCTGCGTTATTGCAAACGATTTCCCGTCAGGGTCAATATTATTGAATACAACCCGATTGACGGGGCGCCTTTTTTGAAATCCGCCGAAAATAAAATTGACGAATTTGCCCGCTATCTGACGGCACAAGGCGTGACCGTGACGGTGCGGCGCAGCCGGGGCAAAGATATTGACGCCGCCTGCGGACAACTTGCCAACAAAAATTAAAAGGAAGCCGGCATGTGAAAATCTACCAGCCGCACAAACTGCCTGACGCGCTCGTGAATTTCCATTTCGGTCAGTTCGAGCAGCCGCTCCACGCCAAATTTTTCCACGCAAAAAGAAGCCATCGCCGAGCCGAAAATGACGGCTCTTTTCATATTTTCAAAAGAAAGATTGCCGGTGTGTGCGAGGTAGCCCATAAAACCGCCGGCAAAAGTATCGCCCGCACCTGTCGGATCAAACACGTCGGCCAGCGGCAGCGCCGGCGCAAAAAAGGCTTCGTCTTCGTGAAAGAGCAGCGCACCGTGCTCGCCTTTTTTGATGACGAGGTATTTTGGTCCCAGTTCAAAAATCTTGCGGGCGGCGCGTACCAGCGAATACTCGCCCGAAAGTTGCCGCGCCTCTTCGTCGTTGATAGTCAGAATGTCCACTTTCCCGATTACTTCTTTCAGTTGGTCAAGCGCGATGTCCATCCAAAAATTCATGGTATCCATGGCCACGATTTTCGGGCGGACGGGAATTTGTTCGATCACGCGCATCTGCACAGCGGGGGTCAGGTTGCCCAGCATCAAAAAATTGGGCTGCTGAAAATGCGCCGGCAATACCGGGTCAAAATCCGCCAGCACATTCAGCTGCGTATCCAGCGTGGCGCGATCGCTCATATTATAATGATACCTGCCCGCCCAAAAAAAAGACTTTTCGCCCTTTTTGACTTGCAAGCCCGCCAGGTCAATGCTCCGGTTTGACAATTCGTCCAGCATATTTTGTGGAAAATCGTCGCCGATGACCGACACCAGTTGAATTTTTTTTGTAAAAAAAGAAGCCGCCAGACTGATATAAGTCGCTGCGCCGCCGATGATTTTATCGGCTTTCCCGAAAGGTGTTTCTATCGCGTCAAAAGCTACTGTGCCAACGGTAAGAAGACTCATGAAGAAAAAATTTTATAAAAATGAAGGCGCAAAGATTGCACTTTTATTTCTATTGAGTTACTTTTGCCCCGCTCTTTTAAAGAGCACTTTTCGAAAAGTCGAAACGGCGAAAAATTCTCTCCAGAATATCAAAATATTGCCTTAGTAGCTCAGTCGGTTAGAGCGGCGGACTGTTAATCCGTAGGTCGTAGGTTCGAGCCCTACCTGAGGCGCAGAAGCCCGGTTGCAAATAAGCGCCGGGCTTTTTGTTTTTATACTTTTTGCTGCTCCTGTCAATAATTTAACTTTGCCCGCGTCGCTGATTTCAAAAACGAAAAAATGGAATTGATTTTAAAATATTTTCCCGACCTGAGCGAGTTACAAAAAGAACAATTTTCCCGGCTTGATCTGCTTTACCGTGAATGGAACGCGCAGATAAATGTGATTTCCAGGAAAGACATTGAGCAGTTGTATTTGCACCATGTGCTGCATTCTCTGGCGATTGCGAAGTATGTAAAATTTTATCCCGGCGCAGAGATTTTGGACATCGGCACCGGCGGTGGCTTTCCGGGTATTCCGTTGGCGATATTTTACCCCGAAACGAAATTTTTGCTGATAGACGGAACAGCGAAAAAAATCAAAGTGGTGCAGGAAGTTGCGCAGGCGCTAAACTTAAAAAATGTAACTGCCCGACAAGTGCGCGCGGAAGAATTGAAAGGACAAAAATTTGATTTTGTACTTAGCCGCGGCGTCACGACGCTTGATAAACTTTTTGACTGGACCGGGCGTGTGCTCAAAAGCAAACAACAACACGCGCTGCCCAACGGACTTATCGCGCTCAAAGGCGGCAATTTGAAAGAAGAAATCAAAGCATTGCCCAAAGGCAGTTTTGTAGAAAAAACGCCGATCAGCAATTACTTCAGGGAAGATTTTTTTGAGGAAAAATTTGTGGTTTACGTGCAAGGCTAAAAAAGAGGGGCAACCGCGATGGATTGCCCCTCATTGGAAATTATCACCTAAAACCTTATTGAACTATGCGTTTGAGAAGAGACGTCCGCACAAAACTTTCCTCAAATACCGTGCGTCTCTGCGTAAAATTCAGTCTCGGACTTTCCCCGCTCGTTCTGTTCTGCCAGCGTCCAATCGTCCGTTTTTGTCGTTTGCAGCCACACGCCGCCCGAGCGGCGAAATACCTGCACATTCAAATCATACATCTCGAAAAAATTTTGTTCGAGCGTACTTACTTTTTGATGCCCGTCAATACTTAGTTCGCCCGTATTGTGAACTTTCCTAGCTTCGCCTATCGTTTTTTCACCTTTTAAAACCTGCCTTACGGGCGAGCCTTCATTGATTTCGTGATGTCTGCTATAAAATTCAAGCCTTAAATAAGGGAACCTCTCGTGAAATTCCGCCTGAATTTCTTTCAATTTTTTATCGTCTTTGATCAACATCGTTTCAAGTTTTTAGGTAGTCTCATTAATATTTTCGATTTCAAATGTCGGTTCCGTTTTTTATTAAAATACTGACCGCAATCACTCTCAAAACTGACTTTTGTCAAAATCCGCGAATCCGGGTTTTTAAATTAAGGTTTTACTAAAAGACGGCGTAAGGCTGAAAAACCTTTTATTTTTGTGCGCTGAAATGGAATGACTCTTGAAATAAAAGAGTTGAACTTTCAAAGTTTTCATCAATTTTAAAAAACAAGTTAAATGAGATTTTTCTTTGCGATTTTATTCAATTTTTTTGCGATTGGCCTTTTTGCCCAGGGTATAGAATTTTTTCACGGCACCTGGGAAGAGGCGCTCGACGAGGCGAAAAAACAGGAGAAATTAATTTTTGTGGATGCTTATGCATCCTGGTGCGGTCCCTGCAAACGCATGGCAAAAAATACTTTCCCGGATCAGCAGGTCGGAGAGTTTTTTAATAAAAATTTCATCAATGTAAAACTGGATTACGAAAAACCGGAAGCAGCCAGTTTTCGAAAAAAATACCCCGTCGCCGCCTTTCCAACGCTTTATTTTATTGATTTTGACGGTTCTGTGGTACAGGCAGTAAAAGGCGCGCAACAACCCGACGGGCTGATCGAAATAGGCAAAAACGCGCTAAAAAAAGTGGATAGAAGCGCCGGTTTTGAAGAGGCTTATGAAAAAGGCGATCGCAGCCCGGAACTGGTTTATAACTACATCAAAGCGCTCAACCAGGCAAATAAATCAAGTTTGAAAATTGCCAACGATTATTTGAAAGAACAATCCGATCTGACCACCGATATCAATTTGAAAATTATTTTTGAAGGCGCTTCCGAAACAGATTCGAAAGTATTTGAAATGTTGATTTCAAACAGGGCGGCTATTGAAAAAATATTTACAAAAGAAATAGTTGACGAGCGGATTCATGCTGCTTGCCGCCGCACCGCCCAAAAAGCCGCCGAATTTAAAGTCGGTGCTCTGCTCGACGAGGCAAAAGATAAAATGAAAGCGCATTACGCAGAAAAAGCCGACCAATTTTCGATAGAATCGGATATGGCTTTTTACAAAGCGACCGGACAGCCTGATGATTATCTCAAAGCCTGCCGGCAATACGCTAAAAAAATTGCCGATAAAGACGCCACGCTCTTGCGGCAATTAGCCCGCGAAATGAAAAATGCTTACCCGCTCGACCCAAAAATCATGCAGGAAGCTGAGCGTATTGACGCGAAAGCGATGAGAATGAAAGGCGCCTGAGAATGAAGTTGTCGCGCCCACAAAACACAAGAGGGCTGGTTACAACCAGCCCTCTTGTGTTTTCAGGAAGTGGGAGCCGCGCCGTCTTTCATGCCGAAATTGAGCTTGAAGCCGATTCGCTGATTCGGGTCTTCCACGTCGTCGTCATAATCTTCCCACATGGTAATTTCCTGTATAAACATTTCGAAATGGCGAAGAAAAAAGGGATCCTGCAATTCTTCCGGGCGGTAGATGGCAATGGTGCGTGGCGGCTGCGGTTGTCCGTAATTTTCAATAAACGGATAATTGATCAACACCAGGATTTTACCATTAAACAATTGTTGATAAACCAGAGAGCCGTTGTGTTTTATCAGATCGCGTTTGATATCCTGTGCTATTTCCTGCGACATTCCGCTGCGCACATTGCCGAGCGAAAACACAACAGCTTCGAGATTTTCCATGTTTTCGATTTCCTCAATTTCCGCGTCCAGCCCCGACAGGGTAGCTAAGTTTTCGAGGGTTTTTATAATTTTTTCTTTAAGTGATTTTTTCCATATCTCCCGGTAATTTTGGGTGTTTTGAAGCACTTCTTTATACTGTTTCACTTTGCGTTCGAGGTTGAGATACTGGTTTTCCATTTCAATATTTTTTAAAAAAAGAATCAAATAAACAGAAAGGTAAAAATGCAAAATAAAAAACAGACGCAAAAAGAAAAAGGGGATTGGACGAGCTCGTCCAATCCCCTTTTTCTTTTTCAAACAACGACTTTTTTAGTCATTATTTTTTACTGCCTTTTTGGTAGTAGCAGTTTTGGTGGCAGTTTGCTGGGAGCGTTTTTTACCATAAGAGCCTCTCCAAATTTTACCACGTTTTGTTCTTTTGTCACCTTTGCCCATTGCAACTTCTTTTATTTTAAAAAATAATTTTTTAAGCATGCAAATTTAAAAAAATCAATAAAACTTGAAAAGTTATTCGACCCGTCCGGGGTTTGCGTAAATGTTGCATTTTTCATTTTTCAAAAAGCCGATCAGCGTCAGTCCTGTTTCTTCGGCCAATTGTGCCGCCAGCGAAGACGGCGCTCCCACAGCAGCCAGCACAGAAATACCCGCCATGGCTGCTTTTTGCACCAATTCAAAACTTGTACGACCGCTCACCAAAAGTAAATTGCGACTCAGCGGCAATAAATCGTTTTTAAAAGCATAGCCGATTATTTTATCAAGCGCGTTGTGCCTGCCTACATCTTCCTGAAGTTGCAAAAGATTGCCATCGGTATCAAAAAGCGCGGAAGCATGCAGCCCTCCGGTATCGCGAAAAATGGTCTGGCGTTCGTTTAAAATGTGGCAAAGTTTATACAGCACTGTTCTGTTAATAACAAAATTTTCCGGCAAAACGGGACAAGCCGCCGCGCCCTGCACGGCTTCAATGGACGCTTTGCCACAAACGCCGCAACTCGAGGATGTATAAAAATGCCTTTGCAGTTTTTTAAAATCAATTGACACATTTTGCGCCAGCGCTACTTCCACCGCATTGCCGGAAGCCAGTTCATTGCGCACCCTGACGTGACGAACGGAAAGCACCTGACGCGCATCCGTAATGATGCCTTCCGAAAATAAAAAGCCCAGTGCAAGAAATTCGTCCGAGCCGGGAGTGCGCATGGTCACTGCGATGCTGCTGCTGAGTTGGCTTGAATTTTTCCAATGGAGCAGCCGAATTTCCAAAGGCTCTTCCACTGCCAGTAAATCAGGCTTGGTCTCCGCTGATTTTCCGGTAAGCTGGATGATTTGGCGTTTTTCGGTAGGCTCCCGCATTTACAAATTTGACTTTCTTTTGAAAATGATTTTTACAAAGAAGGCAACAACCCGAATGCCCGGACTGTTGCCTTCTTTATATTTTTATAATTAAAAAACTACCACATTTTTTCTACCGCATCCAGATAAGTCTGCGCCATTTTTACCAACTGCAAACGGGTGAATCCACACCTGCAATCGTCAGGATAAAAAGACATCAGGTTGCCTACATCCGGGCGGTAAAATTCGCCGTTGGCATCGGTTTGCGCGCCGTTGAAACGGCATTGTACCATACGGTCGAGATAGAGTTGCATCGGCGTTCCGGGGATATAAGGGTCGGCAGGCGTATCGCAAATCATATCGCCCGCAGTGTCGCAATTGGTTCCGTTTACCAATTCATTTCTATTTTCAAAAGTGTGCAAAAGACCGAAATAGTGTCCCAGTTGGTGGGCGAGGACTTGCGCGTTAGTACAGTCTTTTACGGTAATAATACCACCCGTCTGCGTCTCCTGAATACCCGAAGGCGTTGCAAAACCACATTCTTCAACTTCCGTCGCAACCAGGCTGCCCGTAACATAAAAAAGATTTATGCGGTAAGGTTGGTGATACTTTATCAGCGCTTCCTGCCATTCGCCGTCGTTTTCGAGTACATCGTATTGAAAATTATCAATAATACGAACCTCGCAAACTTCGAAAGAAGCGCAAATTCTTGAAAAATATTGGTTTACCTGATTGACCTGGTCGGCGATATCGGCAACATTCATATTGAGATTGCCCATAGAATCGCGTACGACGTGAGCTACTATGGAAAACTTTTTATTGAGGCAAGGTACGGGGGCTTCCTGCGTGGGATAAATTTGGGCGGAAACGCCGGGTAAAAAGCAAACAATGGTGATAACTACTAAAAATGTTTGCAATAATGCTTTCATAAATTTTTCTTTTTTATGTGTTCGCAAACATACGTATTTTGCCACTCGATTTCAAAATAATTGTCATGTGAGCGGTGGATAGACGTCATTTCCCATCATTTGTCAATTTGGATGATAGTTCTATTTCAGAAAATACCGATTATTACAAAATTGTATATTTGTTCGCTTTTTAAAAATTACAGAACGACCGAAAAACTTTGAGGTCTTTCCTCCAAACCTACTTAAAACGAAGATATGAAACAGTTAAAAACTGTACTTTTTTCTGCACTATTGCTTAGCCTCCCAACGCTTTTTTACGCCCAAACTGCCGATGTTCAAGAAGGTTGCGCGCCCCTGTCCGTAAATTTTACCGCCCCCGCAGGTGCTCCTGGTTTTTACTGGGATTTTGGCGATGGCGCTTCTTCCACTCTGGAAAATCCATCGCGCACCTATGTCAATCCCGGTACTTATGAGGTAAAATTTAGCTATTCACAAGGTGGACAGACAGTAGGCGACATTATAACGATCAGGGTCTTTCCTGTGCCGGTAGTGGTTATCCAATCTGACAAAACGAGCGGCTGCGTGCCTCTGGATGTCACACTTACTGCAAATATAATCCGGGATACCTCAATTATCATCAATAATTATAGTTGGGGCTTCGGCGACGGCTCAGCGCCCGGTAGTGGCAATATGGTAGTGCACGCATATAACCAAGCCGGCGTTTTTACGCCTAGTTTGGCAATCAATACAAACTATCCGAGTTGCAATAGAACCGTTTCTTTCCCGGGAAGTATAGAGGTGAACGAATCTCCTTCTGTAAATTTTACAACCAACCCCGCTTTACCACTGGCATGTAATCCTCCGTTAAATGTAAGTTTCACGAATAG
>CALMIT010000117.1 GCA_937864255.1 uncultured Saprospiraceae bacterium | reverse complement strand
TCGTCTTACTGACACATCGTTATTTTCCTTCGCCGAGAGAGCAGGCGCTGCTCCGCGAAATTGATCAAATGGAACTGAAATACACTTCCGTTTCCAATGATTTGGATATGATGGCGAAAGTGCTGCAAAATATTCAGGATCGCGATGCAGCGGCTCACCGGATGATTTTTGGGATGGACCCGGTTGATGAAAATGTATGGCAGGGCGGTATCGGAGGTCACGATCGCAATCGCGACCTCGCTACTTTTAAGGAATCAGGTAAAATGCTCGCCGAGTTGCAAAACAAACTCGACAAAATAAAAAATCAGCTTTCCCTGCAATCTCACTCATTGGACACCATTATGAATCTGGCGAACGACCGCGAAAAAATGTTCGCTTCCATTCCATCCATCAAGCCTGTACGCTCGGACAAATTGGCCAGAAATATCAAACTGCTTTCAGGATTTGGTATGCGTATCCACCCGATTCATAAAGTGCGCAAAATGCACACCGGCATTGACTTCACGGCTCCGCGCGGCACTGCCATTCAATCTACCGGCGACGGGAAAGTCATCAACGCAGAATATACCAGCGGTTATGGCAAGCACGTCGTTATTGATCACGGCTACGGCTACCAGACGCTTTACGGACACATGGATCGGATTGATGTAAAAGTGGGACAAACCGTAAAAAAAGGTCAAAAAATAGGCACTATCGGCAGCACAGGTACTTCCACTGCTCCGCACTGCCATTATGAAGTGATCGTGAAAGGTCAGAAAGTAGATCCGATTCACTATTGTATGGACGGGCTGACGCCTGCGGAATACCAGGAATTGGTCAACGCCGCCGGCACTGCCAACCAGTCTTTTGATTAATATTTTTCAGAACATACATGAAAAAAGGCAAGCCACTTTGGCTTGCCTTTTTTGTTTCCATTCATTTTAAAAAATATTTCCGAATCACCTCCCCATGTGTACCAGCAAAACAGAAATATCGGCGGGTGAAAAAACCCACGTTCAGGTTCGCTTTCCGCGAGGGGGGGGGTTTTTTTTTTGAAGTTTTTTACGGGCGTAGGGGGGCGTTGCGGG
>CALMIT010000116.1 GCA_937864255.1 uncultured Saprospiraceae bacterium | reverse complement strand
TTTCCGGTGCGGGATTGCATTTTCTCGTTGTAGAAAATACTATCAATACCTGCCGGGATATGCTTTATATAAATATAGAAGGCGTGGTAGTGCCCGATATTGATACGCTTGTTTTTGAAATTAATCAGGATGATACGCTTTCGGGCGCCTGTCTGCCGGTGGACGAACTGTTCGGCTTGCTTACTTCGATTGATTTTTGTTCGGAACCTGCAAACGGCACAATGGTTTTTGATGGTTCAAACTGTTTTTCTTACATACCTGATCCCGGCTATGCCGGAGAAGATACTGCCTGCGTCGTGATCTGCGACGACTTGGGAGTGTGCGACACGACTATTGTTTTTATTACGGTTGCTCCCGTAAATAACTGCGATGAAATATTCGATATTGAATCCATGATTGTGGAAGTTGACTATTGCGACGGCGAGGGAGAAGTTTGCCTGCCGGTGCACCCGGCTATTTTTAGCACATTGGAAGTTTTGGACAACGGCGCTCCTTATTCGGGTACGATGATGGGCTGTGATTTTGATACTTTGGTCATGTATAACATCGCGTTGCTACCGGGCAATGGACTTCAGGGGCCTTACCGCCTGGAAAGCTGGTCAGTGAATGGCGATTTGTTTACCGCTAATTTTTCAGATGTGACGATGCTGGTGGATTCTATGAACCGCTGGGATTCGGGTGGAAATTGGCGCTATAATGCAATGACCCGCACAATTTTCGGCGGAATACCCGCAAATGACTATGGCGCTTTGGTAATCGTACAAACATCTTCGGGCATACAGCGCACCATCGAATCTGCGCGATCATTCAATCCGATGGGCACGCGTATAAAATTGAGCATAGGTCAGCACCAAATCGTAGTCAACGACAATGCAACCGGATGCAGCGATACAATTAATGTGGCGCTGGAATGTGGCGGGCTGAATGATTTAAACAGCACGGTTTCGGTGCAGGAAGGAGGCTTGATCGTATTTTGTCTGGACGACTTGAATATCAACTTTGATCCGAATTATATTCAAAGCGTCGTGAGCGATTGTGCGGGCAATGACAACGCTGATTTTATATACAATGATCAGACGAATTGTATTGAAATGCAGG
>CALMIT010000115.1 GCA_937864255.1 uncultured Saprospiraceae bacterium | reverse complement strand
CTTCGGTTGATTAACATAAAGTTAGATAATAAAATTGGAAGATTTATTGAAATTGTTGGCCAAAAGTGAAGAGCCGTTTTATCTCCAATTACTCAATTTCAGTTGCTTTGCGCCGCATGTGATTTATGTAGATGTTGAGCACAAAACCGAGCTTTTGAACTTTCAGAAAAAAGTGGAAAAAGCATTTGAAAACATTCTGGAGTTGAAAAACACGAGTCCGCACGAGTATGCCCCGCACATTACGGTGGCATTCAAAGATTTGAAGCGGCCGTTTTTTCTGCGTGCGTTGGCACATTATTCCCAGATTCGTTTTGAAAGAATTTTTCAGGTGGACGTACTCACATTGCTTAAACACGACGGCGAATCATGGCAAATTTTCAATGAGTTTAAGTTGAAGACCAAGTGATGATTTAGGCGAAAAAATCGCGTTGGTCCGTTTTTAGCCGTGTAAAAAATATGAGAGGATTTTTTAGCAATCACATTCTGATTCTAGTGACTTTGCTTTGTTTCCGGGCTGAAGGGAGCGGGCAGGGTTTGTTTCCGGTCAAAATCAACAAGATGTGGGGGCTGATAAATTCTGACGGGAGGCTGGTCACCGAGCCGTTGTACCAGGCCATCGGCGAGTTTAAAGCGCCGGGTTACGCGGTGATGCAGCGCGATGGTAAAGTAGGGCTGCTCGATCAAAGTGCGCGCGAGGTTATCAAACCGGTTTATGAAGACGTAAAAGTGCTGGCGGAAGAATTGGTAGCCGTTTTGAAAGATGGAAACTGGGAGGTCATAGATTTTAATGGGAAAGTCATTTTGCCCGCCGGCTATCAGCTTTGCGAGGTGTGGCATTCCGACGTGTTGGGTTTTCAACTGGGCGATAAATGGGGGATGGTAAATTTTCAGGGTAAGATTTTGGCCAATCCTATTTATGACCGGATAAAGACAGAGAAGAAATTCTTTTTTCAAACACTGCTCAATAATGAACTCGGGTTGCTGCGCGCGGATGGTTTTGAAGTTTTGGCGCCCGGGGTAGAAGAACTGGAAATTTTTAATGAAAGACTCATTTTTTACAAACGATACAAAAAGTGGGGCGCCGTCAACCACATGGGTATCGAAGTCATCCCCTGCAAGTTTGACGCCTTCAAATCCATTGACGATAATTTTATCAAACTTTTTGACGGAAAAAATATCTTTCTCTACGCATTATCGTCCGAACAACTCCTCAGTCCTGAAATCACCTTCGACAATTTTTATCCCTTCTCCGACGAATTGGTTATTGTAAAACAAAAAAGACACCTGGGCTTGCTGGATGCCTGCGGCGATTGGGTTTTGACGCCGCGTTACAACGAAATACAACGCTACGGACATGATTATTTTCGCGCCAATCTGGCTGGAAAATGGGGCATTGTGGACGATCTGGATCAGGAAATCATACCCTTCGATTTTGATTATATCGCCCCGCTGAAAGGCAAATTTTGCATTGTAAAAAAAGACAGAAAATTTGGCGTCTGTAATTTCAAAGGCAAACTCGTTGTTTCACCCGATTATTCGAAAGTCGAATTTTTGGACAAACAGATTAAGGCGTACGAAGGCGAGGCGCTTTCCATTTTTGATTTTAATAGCGAGGGCGAAGTTTTGGATGAAAACAGTTTTGCAGAACATTTCACCATCACGATCGGAAAGCCTGAACCCGAAAATAACTTTCAAATACCTGCCTGGCAGGAATCGCAATTTGTTTTGGACGATTTTGAATGGTTTTATGCGCCCGCAAATGATAAATGGGGGCTTCGAAAAATTGAAGACGGAACTATCCAACTTGATCCGGTTTTTGATAATGTGCAGGTGGAAAAAGACCTGAGACTCTCGGTGGTCGGCATAGATCGACAAAGCAAGTACACCTTTGATAAGACCAATTACCGTTTTGATATGGTTTTTGGTTTGGTCAATAATATTACCGGAGAGTTGCTCACCGAAGTTAATTTCTGGAGTATCAATCTGGAAGATTTCAGAAATGGGAATCCGTGTTCGCGGGTCATGTTTGAACAGGGAAAATTTGGGTTGATTTTTAAAAGCGGAAGCATTTTAATAAAAGATTGTACCTATATCGGCGATTTTTCGGAAGGACTTGCCAGAATCAGTACAAAAGGCAAACTCAGCGGAAATGCTGCTCCGGGACCTTTCGGACTCGGCAGTCTTGATGATTTTCTTTCCTCTTTATTGACGCCAAACCGGATGGTGGATTTTACCAACTTCGATCAAAAATTTAACCGGGAAGCCCAGTTGACCTGCGAAGGTTGCGAGTGGGGCTACATTGACACTTTAGGCAATATCAAAGTGACGCCGCAGTACAATTTCGCTATTGATTTTACCAACGAAGTCGGCATCGTACACCTCAACAAAAAATGGGGCGCTGTAAACCGAGAAGGCAAAAATTTGATTCCCTTCGAATTTGATGAAATTCACTTTTTAGAAAATACGGGCAACAAGGTGATCAGGGTGTATAAAAAAGAGGAAAAATATGGCGTCATTGACACCACGGGAC
>CALMIT010000114.1 GCA_937864255.1 uncultured Saprospiraceae bacterium | reverse complement strand
ACCCTTGCTTTGTTGTGCCTCCGACGGTTTGCGTACATACCACCGTGTATCGCGATACCGTGACGCTGTTGCCTCGTCCGGGGGGATACCATATAGCTTACCAACGCTGTTGTAGAAACCAGACAATTAATAATATAATAAATCCATTGAATACCGGCGCTACTTATGACATAGTCATTACAGAAAAAGCGCTTACCGAGTGCAATAACAGCCCTGTTTTTCGCGAATGGCCGCCCATTTTTGTTTGCGCAGGTAGTGTCATAAACTATGATCACTCTGCGGTTGATCTTGACGGCGACTCAATAGTGTACAAATTGTGTACGCCATCTACCGGCGCTACACGTGGCGTTCCAAAACCACAACCACCCAACGCGCCGCCTTACGATACGGTGGTTTGGGTAGCGCCTTTGTACAATCTGAGCAACCTGCTCGGAGCGGGCGATCCGCTGCGCATAGATGTGCAAACCGGGCGTCTGACCGGTAGACCAGAACTTTTGGGACAATTTGTTGTGGGCGTTTGTATTGAAGAATATCGCAACGGAGAATTGCTTTCAAAAACGAGGAGGGATTTTCAGTACAATATCGGCGAATGCGGAAAAATCACTTCTGCCTTTGCCGCACCCGAAGCTCAGTGCGACAACCTGACGGTCAACTTTGATAATCAAAGCCAGTTTTCCAATAATTTTGAATGGATTTTTGATTTTCCGGCAGGAAACTTCAGGTCTAACGAAAGGGAACCGACCTTTACTTACCCGGACACGGGGCTTTATACGGTGGCGCTGATCGCTGAACCCAACAGCGTTTGTGCCGATACTTTTTATCAGGATATTTATTTGCAAAATAACTCGCTGTTTGCTGATTTTGATGCAAGCATTTTTGATTGCGTGGACAGCACTCAAATAGTTATTACCGACTTATCGGTGGATACGGTTTCGCCCATAGTGAGCTGGGATTGGGAAATACGTCTCGTTGGAGCTGGCATTGTGATTACTTCTACCGATCAACATCCGGTTTTTGTCGTGCCAAATCCCGATACGGTCAATATCACGCTAAATGTGGTTTCTCAGAACGGCTGTATGCAAACTTTGATTAGAACCATTCCCGTAGATGAATTAGATCCCGGCGACGGGATAGTAGATACGCTGCGCATTTGCGAAGGCGATTCTATTGAATTAAATCCGAGCGGCAATCCGGCGTATGATTATATATGGTCGCCGGCAAGTGGATTGGTTGGAGGTGCGGCGAGCGTAAATTTGTTTAATCCTACGGCTGCTCCCGCGACTACGACCACTTATTCTGTTGAAATTTCGGCGGGCAACACTTTTTGTAAAGTCACCAAAGAAGGGACAGTTGTGGTACAGCCGCCGCCGGTAGTTGATTTTTCATACGAGCTTGATTGCGATGACCGAACGGTCATTTTTAACAATTTAAGCAGCACAGGTAATACGGTAGATTATATTTGGATTTTTGGCGACCCGACTAACCCCGGCGCCGGCTCCAACTTGTTCAACCCATCTTACACTTACCCGGACACGGGGACTTACAATGTGTCTTTAATTCTGGGGAGCACTTCCGTTTGTAAAGACACTATTGTAAAAGACGTAAAAGTGGAAGACAGGATTTTGGAAGCTGCGTTTGGTTTTGAATATCTCAATTGTGAACCCGGCGGTCTGACTATTGAATTTAATGACCAATCCCTCAATAGCGCTAATAACACAACGGACTATAACTGGTTTTTTAATCCTCCGGGCGTTAGCCTGAGCGGCCCAAATCCGCAGTTTACACTTTCGCAAAGCACGGATCTTGAAGTCAATTTGGTCATTACTACTGCGCAGGGTTGTATAGACTCTGTCCGGCAGGTTTTGGATATAAATATGGTGGAAGATTTTCCGAATGATGTGCAGCAGATTTGTGCCAATGATACTACAGAGTTGAATCCGAATTTTAATCCGAATTATACTTACGAATGGTCGCCTTCGACGGG
>CALMIT010000113.1 GCA_937864255.1 uncultured Saprospiraceae bacterium | reverse complement strand
ACGCCGGTTGTATCGAGTTCATTCAGTTTGTCCACCATTTTCAAAATGGCGTTCAGGTCGTGCATCAGGCGCTCGCGCTCCTGTTCGGAGAGGTCGAGCCGGGCCAATTCTTCGAGGCGTGAAATTAACTGCTTATCTATCTGCATAGGAAAGATTTAGAAGTTCGTGGTTTTTTTATCGTTTAAATGGGCGGATACAAATACCTGTCACCTTTTTTTGACACAATTTTTCTAATCCATGTCAGGAATTGTATTTTAGCCACGCGTAAAATTACTATTAAAATCAAATTCCTTTGGACGCAAAACCAAACATTAAATACGTCGGTATCGCGGGCAATATCGGCGCGGGAAAAACTACCCTTTGCGAGCAACTCAGCAAACATTTCGGCTGGGAAGTGCACTATGAAGTGACCGACAATAATCCCTATCTCAGCGATTTTTATCACGATATGTCGCGCTGGTCTTTCAATCTGCAAATTTTCTTTTTGCACAATCGCTACCGCCAGATTTTAAAAATCCTGGAGGGTGAAAAAACGGTGGTGCAGGATCGCACGATCTACGAGGATGCGTACATTTTTGCGCCCAATTTGCACGAGATGGGACTGATGTCCAAACGCGATTTTGAAAATTATTTTCATCTTTTTGAATTGATGATTTCGCAGGTGCAGCCGCCGGATTTATTGATTTACCTGCGGGCGGGCATTCCTACTTTGGTGGATCACATCCAGTCGCGCGGGCGGGACTACGAGGGCAGCATGAGTCTCGAATATTTGAAGCGCCTCAACGGGCGTTACGAAAACTGGATTAGCAATTACAAACACGGCAACTTATTGATTATCAATGCCGATGACGTGGATTTTAAAAATAATCCCGAAGATTTGGGCAAGGTGATTTCGATGATCCAGGGCGAGTTACACGGCTTGTTTTAAAAAAGCATTTTTATAAAAAAAACGAAGCGCGCAGGGAAAACTCTGCGCGCTTCGCGTCTCTGTGAGACTATGTAAAAAGGATTTTATTCCACGATTACCGCTTTGGTGATTTGTCCTTTGGCGCTTCCGATTTTTACAAAATACATTCCCGCCGCCAAACCGCTCACCGGCAATTCGAGTTGCTGCTTGCCCGCGTGGAAAGTCTGGTTGTTTTTCAAAACCACTGCGCCGAGTGTGTTCACCATTTCCACATTCAAATCCGCACTGCTTTCCAACTCAAAAGAAATGGAAAGTTTGTCGGCAGCGGGATTTGGGAAAATTTTCAAACTGCCGTCGCTCACGGGCGAGGTAGTAGAAGTGAGGTCGAAAGTACCGAAGTTTTGTTTGATGGTACCGCCCGTCATTTCCACTTTAAAAACCTCCTCGTTGGCGGCATTGTACAGGCGCGCGATGCCGTTCAGCGAACTTGCCGTATTGGTAAATTCAAAACGGTAGCAGCGATCCGGGTCGAAGCTGATGTCTTCCGTCACCGCTCTGAAAGGCGTGGTGTAAGGATTGCTTGTTTTGATTGTATTGCCCTGATCGTCCAGCAATTTCCAGGAAATTTTCGCGGGCGAAGAAGCCGGTTTGATTTCCAGTTTTGAATTGACGCTGGTTTGTTTTGAGCGCAAAAATTCGTTGGTCAGCGCGTCATTTACGCCATTGGCGTCGGCGCCGCCATTTGGTTCGCTGACGCGGTAGGTAATTTGATTCACTCCCTGTGCATTAAAATTGGAAACGGGCAGCGTCACATTGGTCGTGCCGAGGAAAGCCAGATTTCCCGACCAATTGTAGCTCACTTCCGAGCCGCCATTGATGGAATAAGTGATTTTTGCATTGCGCAAATTATCCGAGCCGGCGTTCATTATTTTTACGATGGGGCCGGATTGGTTTCCGCACACGTCGTTCAAACCAAAATCACCGGAACCCGCGCCCGACGCTATCAGGGCGTCATTTGGTCCGGCGGCGACCAGATTAGGCGCGCTGTAAGCAGCCTGGTGAACAGCTTTTGTAGAAGGATTTTGAACGAATGCCACCACTGCGATTTCGTCGAGGCGATATAAATTTTCAAATTTCCAGCTATAATTCAAAGTCTCTTTTTGACCCGCTGTCCAGACGGATGGCAAGGTTGTGCCGTCCTGTGAAGGCAGCATTTTTTTCATCACGCTGTAAAAATTTCTTTCGCCATTGCTACCGGGCGCTGCGAGAAAGTTGATTTCTTCTTCCACCACGGCTATTTGTGCGGCCAAAGGCTCGTCCATTGCCTGGGTTGCTGTAATTTCTACGGTTACAAAAACCTCATCCAGTCTGTCCGAGTAGCGGTGACTTACCTGGATATTGAAAGGTGCGGGCGAATTGTAACGGGAATCAATGGTGGCTTGTGTAACTACCGAAGTTGTAGAACCCGGCCCGGAACCGTCCAATACGGTGTTGGGCACTGCGCTTACTCCGTAATAGCGCACCCGGGCATCTATTTGTCCGGCATTGTGATCGTGCATCGGGTCGTAGCCCGGCCAGGAGGTTTGATATTTGATAGCAACGGTTTTGGTTTTATTTGCATTCAGGAGCGCCTGAAATCCGGGATTAACGGCAGCACAGGGGCCGCAGGATGCCTGAGTAAAATGCTCGACCAAAACCAGTCGCTGGTTCTGCGCCTGCAAAAAACTAAGGCAGAAAAAGGCGAATAGTAGGGTAAAAAACTGCTTCATTGCTAATGGGTTTTTAAATTGTAAAAAAATATACCCGACAAATTTAACAGTTTTGCTGGGTAAAATATCTTCATTTTTGAAAGTGTCGCGACTTTTATACCAAATCCTTATCGTTCCAGTTTTTGCGGAGTTCTTTAAGCTCTAATTCTTCTTTTTCCTCAGCATTTGGTTTAGGCAGTTCGGAGCGTTTATTCATTTTCCGAAGTTCTTTTTCATACTCTTTTTCTTCCCATTCTTTGGTCAAAATGCCGGAGCCGGGAAATCCGAAAACTGCCAGGTAGTGAAAAGCAAGTCCTATGCCCCAGGGCAGCGCCGGGCCGAAATCAAAATTTATGAAATTGTCGGGGAAGGAAACCAGGAAAATAAAAAGATTGACAAGAATATAAACTGCCAGGTGGCTGTAAAATCCTTTTTTCTTTTTGACCCTTCGTCGGGCGAGTTCTTCTTCTTTTGAGTACATTTTTAAGGTTTTTTTCAAAAAAAAGAGATAATCCGCAAAGCGGTCAAAATCTCCGATAAACGCAGCGAAAATTAAGATGTACGTGCAGCGGGCACAATCAAATTTCGCCCCAGACTCCCGGTCAGTGCTCCTAAGCCGCCCGCCAGCCCGCCCACAAATGCGGTCAGATAGATCAGCGTCGCGCCTTCCACGCCCTGAAATATTTTACCAATCATATCCGCAAAAGCGCCCCCGCTCATCTGATCCAGATAAGCGGCGTAGCCGCCCCAAAGCAAAGCTGCGGCAACAAAACCCGCAAAAAACGCTCCCGCGGCCGGCAGTTTGAAAATAAGGGAAGCAATTGCGGCGACTACCGCAATAATCCACCAGGGTAAAAATAATTGCAGCTAAAAACCGCACAACAACACGAAAATCACACTAAACGTATATTTTTTCATTGAGATGAATATTTCGGAGTAAAAAATTTAGTTGGAAAAAGTCCATTTTGTGGTAACAGGGTGGCTGGTGTCAGCGCTGTTTTTCATGAAAAATAATTCATAATACCTGCCTTCCGACCAGTGACTGATAAAATTATCAAAAAACGGGCTGGCCGGATTGCCGGATTGCCCGCCGGGGTACACGCCCCAGGCTTTCGGTCCTGATTCGGTCAATTCCACCACCATGCGCCAGGATGGGCCGGACGATTTTTGCACAGCGTTAATGGCTTCGTAATAGCCGCCAATATTCAGGCCCATTTTTGAAAATGCTTCGATGCGGGCGAGGTGGGCGATGTTGGTAGATTTATACCGCGCCCAATTAAAAGTCGGGTCTGCCAGTCCGGCTTTCAGGCTATCCAGCGCCTGTACAAAAGCGAGGGTGGCAATATCTGCCGGACTTTCTCTTTCACTTGTTTTTTTAATATCGAAAAACACGTTCAGCGGATCATTTTCCGCAAGGTCAATAGTGCGCCATTCGTCCGGTGTTATCATTTTTATTGAATCTTTCAGGTCTGAAATTTCATCCCAGGTCAGGTCAGAAAAATTATTCAACCATTCCTCAAAAACTGCGGGCGCTACCTTGCCTGCGTCAAATCGGTAATCCCAGTCTTTTAAAATTTTTAAAATTCCTGTCTGCGTGGCGTTCAGCCGCGTCGTGTCGAGGTTTTTTATCAAAACAGGCAAGGCTTCTTCCGCAAGAATGCTGTAATTATCGTTTTGCAAAGCCATCATGTCTTCCACCGTGATGTCGTCCATTTCTGCCAGGCGGCGATTGATGTACCTGCCGCGGTAATCATTAAACCAGCCATTGTAATAATACGGATAATCGGGCGCGGTAGAATGTTGATTGGCAGACGACACAAAACCGCGTTCGGGATTGTAAGATTGAGGCATTTGTTCGCTCGGCACGTAACCATACCAGGCGTTGTCGGAATTGCTGCCGTCTTCTACGAGCCGGCCCTGTTCTTTTCGTTTCAACGGAAGCTGTCCGCTTACTTTCAGCCCGATGTCTTTTTTTATGGAAGCGAAGACAAAATTTTGAATAGGATGACCGAAAGCGTGCGTGCCTGCCAGAAAGTCGTCGTAATTTTTTGCCTTATTAAAATCCCAAAAAGTTTTCCAGATAAAATCATCGCCGGTTTCGTGGGCAATCCAGTGCATGGCCAGTCCCGAATAAGGCGCGTCTGCTTCCTCGCTGACCACCGGTCCCCAAACGGTATATTTTACCGTGTCCAGCACCGGCTCTTTTTTGCCTTTTACAAAAATGGTTTCTATCCTTTCGGAAACGGGCGTAGCTTTTCCGTCCAGCATGTAGCTTTTTTTTGCCTCGTCTGCCCATTTTATTTTGTACCAGTCGAGCACGTCGTGTCCGCCGTTTGTGGAGCCAAAAGCCACACCCGGAAAGGAAACGCCATAAGCATTAAAATCGGGCGTGGAAAGTTGCACTTCGTACCAAATGGAAGGCAGCGAAAGCCGCAGGTGCGGATCGTTGCAAAGTATCGGGTTGCCGTTTCTGGTTTTTTGGGCGGCTACGGCCCAGTTGTTACTGCCCAAAAATTCGGGATTTTTTTCGCCGAAAGGCAGTTCGTAATAGCCGGTGGCGGAATCCTGTGCGGGCGTATTTTTTTGTTCCCCGCGCACCAGTGCGACCGTATCAAAATTCCAGGAAGTTCCTTCGGGTATGATGGG
>CALMIT010000112.1 GCA_937864255.1 uncultured Saprospiraceae bacterium | reverse complement strand
CATACAGGCGACCGGCGCGACCGAAATCGGGGTCGAATTTTTTAAAAATAAAGAAATCAAAAACCGCGCGGTACTGGTGCACACAGGCTGGTCAAAGCATTGGAACACTGAACAGTATTTTGAAAATCACCCTTACCTAACCCGCGAAGCTGCGGAATACCTGAGAGACGGCGGCGCAAAAATAGTCGGCATAGACAGCCTGAATATCGACAACACTGCCACCAACAGTCGCCCGGTGCATACGACGCTTTTAGGTGCTGAAATTTTAATCGTTGAGCATCTTTGCCAATTGGCGCTTTTGCCCGAAAGCGGCTACACTTTTAGCGCCGTTCCTCCCAAATTTAAAGGTGTGGGCACATTTCCCGTAAGGGCTTTTGCCAAAATCAGGAAGTAGCATTTTATTTAAGTACGTTTTCAAAAGCGCTCGGTGTCAGCGCCTTTTACTCTTGTATTTAACCATAAACCCATCATGAAAAGAAAAGAATTTCTCCGATATTCTGCCGGCAGTTTTGTAGGAATGCTTTATGCCCCGACTTTTTTAAAAGGTCAGAAAACAGAAAATACGGAACCTTACGAACCTGCAATCGTGAAAGAATTTGTAGGCGCCGGGCATAACAATCTCGCCAAAGTAAAGGAAATGCTGCTCAGCTATCCCAATATTATTTATGCCGCGTATGATTGGGGAAATGGTGATTTTGAAACGGCACTGGAGGGCGCCGGCCACATGGGCGATAAAGAAATTGCAAATTTTTTGATTGAAAAGGGTGCGCGGTCAAACATTTTTATACTCACCATGCTGGGCAAAACCGACCTGGTGAAGCCGGTTTTGGAAGAATGGCCGGCGCTGATCAATTCAAGCGGCGCGCATGGTTTTACGCTGTTGCACCACGCGCAAAGAGGCGGCGCCGAAGCCGAACCACTGTTGAATTATCTTTTGGAAAAAGGACTCAGGGAGACTAAATTTTCGATAAACTGATCTGAGGCGCGACTTTTTCGAAGCCGGATTTTTTGAAAAAAAATTCCCGGTACTTCACCTTTCTTTTTTGGAAAACTGCTTTTTTCTGTACAGACCTCTCCGGTTTGCAACTGATTGATTTTTAGTTTTTTACGAAAAACTGGCGACAGCTTTTTTCATTTCTTTCTTATAAACGAACCTCTAAAAAGGCGGGAAAATGTACTGGAAGCGGGCTGCTTTCGGGGTGTAAACTTGTATCAGGTTTTGCGCAAAGCCGGAATTTTTTAAAAAACCAATTTTCAAAATCGCTTAAAAAGTTTGCATCATGAAAAAGTCAATTGTTTGTATCGGACTCAGCCTGTTTTGTATCAGTTTGTTTTTTGCGCAAAACGGCGCTGCCATAGAAACGCCGGCAAAGGACGAATTTGTCGAAAAAGAAATGGAAAAAGGAAATCCGAAAACGAGAAAAGCGGCGAAAGACCTGGAAACTGCCCAAAAAGAGTTGGAAAAAAAACGTCGCGAGTTGAAAGCCGAAGAAGAAAGAATCGCCGAAGAAGTGCGCAAAAATCCGAAGTGGCACGGTCCGATGCGTGTGGCAGATTTGAAAAAAGAAATTGAAAATCTTACCCGCGATTCGGTGAAAACCAACCGCGCGCTTGATTCTTTAAAAAATGAATTGAAGGAGGAAATAGAAAAGAAAATCACCGACGAAGCCGACAAATACATGAAAAAGCCCGCGCCGAAAACCAAAAATGACTGGGAAAAATTTAAAAAAGAAGTGGAAGGCTGGCGCGCCGCCGGCTGGGGGACGAGCTTCGGCAAAGCGGTAAAAGAAGAAATTTTGCGCAGAATTAAAAAAGCACTGGAAGATTTGGAAAAAGCTGCTCAAAACCAACCCGCAGATCCGCGCGGCGGCCGAAATCCGCGCAATGGTCGCAATAATAATTTTTATTACAGTCCGTCCGGCGCATCGGCCGATTTTCCGGGAAAAGGATTTTATGTGCAGGCGGATGCTTTTATTCCGGCGGGCAGCAGTTTTTCAGGGCAGTTATTCGGCGAAGAAACTATGCAGCATTTGAATGAATCGGTTTATGCCGACGCTAAAATTTTCGAACAACTTTTTGAACGCCTGGGCGGCGAGTTTTTCATCGGCGGCTTCACGTCGAAACCGGCATTGGAAAATCAGGAACAGACGGCGGGAGTGCTGGCGGGACTTGGGGGGGCGGATCGCTTTTAACTAAAATTGAAGGGGGGAGAAAGGGTTTGATTTTTAAAATAAACGGAAGGGCGGTTATCTGGCAATTTGAAAAATACGAACATTCGCCTGGGCGCTAATTTTTGCGCGGGTGGCGGAAAGGTGCAATTGGTGGCGGGAGCGGCGGCGGTGCTAAATTTTTACAGCGCGACGCCGCTGGAAGCTGCGATACAAAATGTAAAATGGGAAGCCGGGCAAAATGCGGGCGGATTCAAAGCCGGCGTGCGGGGGAGCCTGGGCGCAGCATTTTATCCAACCCGCCATCTGTACCTGGCTTGCGGAGGCTTTTACCAAAGCACGGGCGCGGAGCAGTTTTTTGGTCTGCGTCTGGCAGCCGGCTGGCGACTCTTCTGAGATTTTTTTTAAAGAAAAATATTTTAAAAATGACCGCTCCGCAGTTAGACTCATAACTGCGGAGTTTTTTTGTATGCCGCTTTTAGGTGACTTGCAACTGATTTCGTGTCAATCGTTTTGGTCGCAAATTTTGCCTCAAAAAACCACGCAAGGCGGGTTCTATTTAAATCCAATCTAAATAAATCGAACCTTTCAAAATTGTAAAATCTTGGGCTATTTTCCCTCAAATCCTTTATATATTTGCGCCGATTTTTTCGAATCAAATAAAAACGAAGAAGAAAAAAATAACTTCAGTTGCTTGAAAGTCAGTCAATTATGAAAGTTTTACTTTTTTCCGATTCGAATGATTGATCATCTAAAATCAATTAAACATTGAAAAACGGAATAACCAAAATCGTCCTGGTTTTTGCCGCTGTCGCTTTAGCCGAAAAAGTTTTCGCTCAAACAGCATCTTCCAACGGCTCTTCTATTCTCCTTGGCAGCATTATTTTAGTCTCAATTTTATTGGTTCTGGGCGTGGTAATTATGGTGGGTGACAACCTGATCGCCATCGAAGCCAAACAACGCGGACTCAATAAAAAAGGAATCAATCTTTCGGTGTTTCCAAACCTGAAAGAAATCATGTCGCCCAAACTCGCGGAGTACGTGAACGGCGGGCATTCGGTCAAAGTGTTGAAAAAAGGCTTCGACATCAAACTGCTCGGCGCTGCCGATCCGAAAAATATGGAGGCTGCCGACGTAAAAACTTTTGCCATACAGCCGCCGGATTTTCGCGGAATAGCGCCCATTCCAAAATTGGAAGTAGAAATAGGAAGCAGCGTAAAAGCGGGCGACCCTATTTTTCACGATAAATTGAATCCAGACATCAAATACGTGGCGCCAGTCAGCGGCGAATTGATTGCGCTCA
>CALMIT010000111.1 GCA_937864255.1 uncultured Saprospiraceae bacterium | reverse complement strand
CAGGTTTTTTTGATGTGAACAGAAATGACGGAAGAGGTGCCGAAATACCTGATCAAAGGGCCTTTTTATGCAAGGTCTCTCCTGAAGGTGATAGTTTGTGGTTCAGGGTTTATGACGCTGTCCCTGAGGTGGTGGAAAAGAGAAATGATGTGGAAGATATGGAAATATCGCCGGATGGGGGGTACGTGATGTGTGGCGTAGCTTTCGGTATCAAGATTGATGACGTGAATCGTCCCAACGATATCCGCGCCTGGATGTTGAAAGTGGATGAATACGGCTGCCTGATACCAGGCTGTCAGCTTACCAGCGCTTCAACAAACCTGGAAGCAGGACTTGTCAAAATATCAACTTATCCGAATCCTGTTTCGGACGTTTTGCACTTTTATATTTCTTCCGAAAATCAAAAGACAGAAACTTACACAATGGAGGTTTTGTCTCAAACAGGTACAGTTGTCAGAAATTCGATTCCGATTATGTCGGATATCCCCTATTCAATGTCCCTATTCGATCTCCCCGCCGGCATCTACTTCCTGCAATTACGCACAGAGCGCGGCGCAGTAATCACGGAGCGCTTTGTGGTAGCGAAGTGAAAAAATCATCCTCACATCAGCAAATCATTTTCCCGCAAAAGCGCGCAGGTATTTGCACTCTTTGATGATTTGATTGTAAAAAACAGTTTGGCTGTTTTCCTTTTTTAAAAGCTGAAAAAAAGTGCGGGGCTTTTTAGCCGGCTTTTCTTTGGAGACAAAATATAAATCCTGCTCGCAGCGCGCTGCCATGAAAGTAGCTTTGGCGGCGAGTTCGGCATCCAGGCTCTGCTCACGCGCCATTTTGAAACATTCGAGCGCCCGCGAACAGTTAATCAATTCTTTATTTCCGTAAGGAAAAAGCCAGGTGGTGTAAGTATTTTCTTCGTTGCGGTAGTACCAACTGGAACCGCTGCGGTAATAATCCGCCATCTGCCAGGAGTGCCCGAAATAGCTGAGGTTAAAATAAGCCGTGCCGAGCAGGTAATAAAAATGGGCGTTTTCACCTACTTCCGCTTTGGCGCTATATTCCAGTTCGACCAGGCGCTCCAGTATTTCGCCTTTGTTGATCAGACGAACAGTGTCCTGCAGCGGACAGTGCACACATTCCGAGAATCGCTCCGCGAAAGGATTGAACAAACCAAACCTGTCCCACTGCGTGCGGGGTATTTTTTTGAAGGTTTCGTTGGCGGCTTCCAGCATTCCTTTTTGCAAAAAATAAGTGGCTTTGATATCCAGCAGGTCGTTTTCGATACTGACGCCGTTTTCCTCCGCCAGCATCCGCTCGAAGCGCGACTTTTTTTCTTTTTGGCAAAGCGCGAGCAGGTCGTCTATGATTTCGCGCTGCGGGTTGGCTTTCAGTTCGACGAGCGAATAACGGCACATAAAAGCGCGCCCTGGCGCGCCCAATTCTGCGTAAAGCGCCGCCATTTTGTCCATCAAAAAATCTTTAAAATCGGGCGTTTCTTCCGCAAACGGGCTTTCTTTTAAAAGCGCGAATGCTTCTATTTCGGTGGACTCGTCGGCGATTTTCCAACCCAAAATTTTTAAAACAGCTTTGAACAAATCCAACTGCTGCGCAATGCGCGGTGACTCGTTTTCTTCCGCCA
The DNA here is from genome assembly GCA_937864255.1 of uncultured Saprospiraceae bacterium. Classification (GTDB taxonomy): domain Bacteria; phylum Bacteroidota; class Bacteroidia; order Chitinophagales; family Saprospiraceae; genus JAGQWW01. Next base: position 441 of record CALMIT010000111.1, on the reverse strand, counting down.
TTTTTTCTACCAGCGTCTGCGCTTCTTCAAAATCGCCGCCCAGCAAAACCAGGTAAGCCTCCGCCGCCTGCCAAAGCGCCCGGTCGGGTACTTTTTTTTCCACCCGCACTTTTTTTATAAAAGCCAGCCATTTGTGCAGCAGCGCTGAAGCGTTTTTGCGGGGCACATGGTGCAGCCGCCGGTTTTGTTCTTTTTTATCATTAAAAGTGTAGCCCAGCAGGTCGCGTTCCAGTTTTTTGACTTCGCGTATCAGCAGCATGGGCAGCAGGTCATTGGCAGGATTAAACTGGTAAATTTTTTCCATTTCCTCCAACGCCCGGTTTTGTTCGTTGTAGGCGCGCAAAGCGTACAAGGTAGCGCGCTCGGCGTCGCTTTCGCAAAGCAGTTGGCACTGCTCCCACTCCTCGTCGGTTTTGATAGAAAAACTGCGGAAAGCCTGCT